>CAIXXI010000328.1 GCA_903923345.1 uncultured Burkholderiales bacterium
AAGCCTCCGATGCGCACCGGGTCGCCTTTGTGTTTGGTGCCGAGCGCACCGGCCTGTCGATCGCATCGGTTCAGGCCTGCGGCCTGTTGACCAGCATCCCGGGCAGTCCGGTGTATGCCTCCTTGAATCTCGCGCAGGCCATTCAGATTCTGGCCTATGTGCTCAGGCGCGAGGCCATCGCGCGCGCGCTGAAGCGCTCTCCAGATCACGATGGCCCGGTGTCGGCAGCACCAGGCGATGAGCCATCAGTGCTGGCTGGGCATCAGGCGGTCGAGGGGTTTCTCGATCATTTCGAGCGGGCACTGCTGGCCATCGGATTTCTCGATCCAGCCCATCCCAAGAAGCTGATGCCCCGGCTGCGCCGGCTGTTTTTGCGAGCCCGACTCAGCCCTGAAGAAGTCGATCTGCTTCGCGGTATCAGCAAGCTGATGGAACGCAGGCCGCCGGGCTAAGGGGGCTGCTCAGGTCAGTGCTTGAGCCGGATTCAGGCAGGCATGGGCCATCACGGCTAGAATCCATGTTCGGCACCGTTTCGAAGAAAGCCATGTTCGGCAGAATCAGGGAAGACATCTCGGTCGTGCGCGAGCGCGATCCTGCGGCGCGCTCCAGCCTCGAGGTGCTGTTGTGTTACCCGGGCGTTCACACCCTGATCCTGCATCGGGTGGCGTCGGCCCTGTGGCGCATGCGCCTGACCACGCCGGCCCGTTTCGTCTCTCACATCGGGCGCTTTCTCACGGGTATCGAGGTGCATCCAGGGGCTCAGATCGGGCGCCGGGTGTTCATCGATCACGGCATGGGTGTGGTGATCGGCGAGACCGCCATCGTCGGCGACGATTGCACCATCTACCAGGGCGTGACCCTGGGTGGCACGTCTCTCACCCGTGGCGCCAAGCGCCATCCGACCCTGGAAGCCGGTGTTGTGGTTGGCGCAGGGGCCAAGGTGCTGGGCAGCTTTACCGTGGGTGCGGGTGCACGCATCGGCTCGAATTCCGTGGTGGTCAAGACCGTCCCACCGGGTGCCACGGCGGTGGGCATTCCGGCACGGATCATCAGTAACGATGCCGATCAGCAGCGCGAGGTTCAGGCCAATCGCATGGGTTTTTCGGCCTATGCGATCACCCAGGGCGCAGACGATCCGCTCTCGATTGCGCTGCATCAGCTCATCGATCACGTCGCTGAGCAGGATCGCCGAATCGATCAACTCGTCGAGTTGCTGGAGCGTGCAGGTGTTCAGCCGCCCGCCCCGGTGTGTGATGCCGAACCACTTGATGCCAAGCGCCTGAACCGGCTGGTCGAGTAAGCCGATTCAGTCCTGCGCTAAGGTATGAGGCTGCCCTGATGCCCAGCGCATCAGGTGGCCCCGGTGGGCCTGAGCATCCCAGTCGGTCAGCACCACGCGCTGCCGTGCACGGCCCTGGTGGGTCCAGTGGTGGTGAGCAGGGCGATGGGTGTGGCCATGAATCATCAGATCGGCCCCGGCCGCATCCAGCATGGCATCGACCGCATCCTGATTGACATCGGCGAGTCCGCCTGCCACTTCCCGCTTGCCGGCTTCGCTGTTCTGGCGAGCCTGACGGCCGATGGCAAGGCGTTCACCTAGTGACCGGGCGAGCATGGCCTGTTGCCACAGCGGCGAGCGACAGGTGGCGCGCCAGGTCTGATAGACCCGGTCATCGGTACACAGCGCATCGCCGTGCGTGAGCAGCGCCGGTGTGCCCTGCAAGTCGATGAGGCACGGATCTTCAAGTAGTTGGGCGCCACACTGTTCGGAAAAGCGCGGGCCGGTTTTTCCAGGCAGTGGCACATCGATCAGGAAATCGCGGTTGCCCCGCATCAGCCAGACCCGCGTCCCGGCTTTGGAGAGCCGCCTGAGCATGTCGCTGAATCGCTGTGTCAGCGAGTCGATGCCGTCATCTCCAACCCACATCTCGAACAGATCGCCGAGCAGAAACAGGTGGTCTGCAGAGGCGGCCTGAGTTGAAATCAGGCGCAGCGCCTGCTCGGCCGTCTCGGGTGCATCGAGGCTCAGGTGCAGGTCGGAGGCGAACAGCGCGGTCTGCGAGGCCGTGACATGGGGCATCGACATTGACCGCGCCTCAGGCTGATGACTGAAGACCGGCTTACTTGGCGCCGACGCGGCTGATCGACTGGATCACGACCGCTTCGGCCGGGACATCGCGGTGCATGCCGCTGGTGCCGGTGCGAACTGCCTTGATGGCCTCGACGGTGTCCATGCCCTTGACCACCTTGCCAAACACCGCATAGCCATTTCCATCGGGCTGGGGGTGATTGAGCATCGCGTTGTCGACGACATTGATGAAGAACTGCGAGGTGGCTGAGTCCGGCACCGAGGTGCGGGCCATGGCGAGCCAGCCGGTGTCGTTCTTCAGCCCGTTTTGCGACTCGAGCTTGATCGCGGCGCGCGTGGGCTTTTGCTTCATGTCGGCGGTAAAGCCGCCGCCCTGGATCATGAAGTTGCCGATGAAACGGTGAAAGATGGTGTTGTCGTAGTGCTTCTCATCGACATACTTGAGGAAGTTCTCGACGGTCACAGGCGCTTTGGTCGGGTACAGCTCGACCACGATTTCGCCTTTGGTCGTCTTGATCAGCACCTGCGGATTGGCCTGGGCTGAGGCCCCGTCAGGAACCGCCACCGCAAGGAAAAGGGCGCTGATGAAGGGCAGGGTCTTGGTCATCATTTCGGGTCCTGATTGGGTGCGTCGATACGCGGGTTGAGAGAGGGGGTGTTGCGGGTATTGGATGCAGCCGGTTTCGGGGCGGGCAGCGCCTGCGCCCGATTGATCAGCTCACGCGCCAGCGTCAGCTTGGTTTTTGCGCTGTCGTTTCGGGGCTCGAGTTTCGCGGCCTGGGCATAAGCACGAGCCGCGAGCTGCAAATGGATGTCACCGAGATTTTCATGAGCCAGCGCATAACTCGGCACGGTCGTGGTTGATTGCTCGAGTGCGAGGCGGGCATTGTCCCAGTCGCCACGAGCCGCGTAGATCACCGCGACATTGTTGTAGGGCTCGGGCAGCTCCGGAAACTCCTTGATCATCGCGGCAAAGACGGTAAGTGCCTCGTCGGTCCGTTGCTGTTCGGTCAGGATGACGCCGCGCAAAAAGCGCAACTCGGGGTTGCGGGCGTCGCCTTCAAGGGCTTTGTCGGTCAGTTGCAGGGCTTCGTCAATGCGTCCAGCACGATAGGCTGCGAGCGCGCCGTCATAAGGCACTGACACACGTGGACGCGGCGGCTCGGGCGCGCCGATCGAGCCTGCGCCCCGCCGGCCTGGATTCTGGGCCTGGGCTTCGGCCGGCAGGAGGGCCGCCAGGCACAGCAGGGCCGCGACCACCGGCGCTGTTATACTCCGGCGCGTGTCCGCGACCACCCGCGGGGCCGAATTCAGAGCGCTTGACATGCGCACATTCTAGCAACCCGGCTGCCGTGCCCTCATGCTTCGCATCCATAACTCGCTGACCCGCCGCAAGGAAGATTTCGCTCCGCTCGAACCCGGGCGCGTGCGGATGTATGTCTGTGGCATCACCGTCTACGACTTCTGCCACATCGGGCATGCCCGCATGATGCTGGTCTTTGATCTGGTGTCTCGCTGGCTCAGGGCCAGCGGCTTTGAACTGACCTACGTGCGCAACATCACCGATATCGACGACAAGATCATTCGTCGGGCGGTTGAAAACAACGAGACCATCGCAGCACTCACCGACCGGATGATCGCGGCGATGCACGAGGATCTGGATGCGCTGGGTGTGCTGCGTCCGGACCATGAGCCGCGTGCCACGCAGTACGTGCCACAGATGCTCGACCTGATCGGTCTGCTGGAGCGCAACGGCCTGGCGTATCGCGCAGCCGATGGCGATGTGAACTATTCGGTCCGAAAGTTTCCGAGTTACGGACGCCTCTCGGGCAAGTCGCTTGATGAGCTTCGAGCGGGCGAGCGTGTCAATGTCGCCGATGCCAAGCAGGACGCACTGGACTTCGTGCTCTGGAAGGCGGCCAAGGAGAGCGAGCCGCAGGATGCAAAGTGGCCCTCCGAGTTCGGCGTCGGGCGACCGGGTTGGCACATCGAATGCTCGGCCATGTCCACCGCACTGCTCGGGTCGCAACTCGAT
>CAIXXI010000329.1 GCA_903923345.1 uncultured Burkholderiales bacterium
CGCCCGGCACCTTCTGGGAATACAACGACGTTCGCATCAACCAGCTCGCGCTGGCCTTGCTGCATCTGTTCGGCGAGCCCCTGCCCGAGGTGTTTCGCTCGGCCTTCCTCGATCCGCTTGGAACCACCTCGGCGTTTTCCTGGGTGGGCTATGACGACGCCTGGGTCGAAGTGAAATCCCGTCACGACGGGCAACTGCGTCGCATGCAGTCGGTGCCAGGCGGCACGCACTGGGGCGGCGGCGTGTCGATCTCGGCACGCGATCAGACCCTGATCGGTCGACTGATCCTGCAGCGCGGCCAATGGAACGGCAAGGCCCTGCTGTCTGCGCAATGGGTTGAGCGCATGCTCAGGCCCTGTGCGCTGGCACCCTTCTATGGCCTGCTGACCTGGCTCAACAGTGGCCCGATCCCGGTCTACCCTGCAGCCGGCCCCGACAGCGTCTTCATGATCGGGGCAGGCGGTCAGGTCACCTGGGTCGATGCCTCCCGAGACCTCGTGATGACCTCGCGCTGGGTCACGCCCGAGCGCACTCAGGGGCTGATCGAACGCGTGGTCGCTGCGCTCGGCTGAATGGTCAGGCCGGCGCTTGCGCCGTGGCCATGCGCCGTCGCGATGATCGTCCGCGCCCGCCGCCGACCCGCCAGACCAGATAGGCCGCGATCACAACATTGGCCAGATTCCAGGCTATGCCATTGATGAAGGCGGCGCGATAAGAGCCGGTCAGGTCGAACACAAGGCCGGACAGCCACCCGCCCAGCGCCATGCCCAGGAGCGTCGAGGAAATCACCACCGAGACGGTCATCGCGACCTTCTCGGGTGCGAAATACTCGCGCACGATCAGGGCATAGGACGGCACGATACCGCCCTGGAACAAGCCGAACAGGATCGACGCCAGGTACAGCGAGGCGAGTCCGTCAGAAGGCAAAAACGCGAACAGCGCGGTGCACTGCAGAACTGATCCGAGCAGGAAGGTTCGCACCCCACCGATCCGGTCGGCGATCAGGCCGGACGCCAGGCGGCTGACGATGCCGAATCCCAGCATCAGGGCGAGCATCTGGGCACCTCGTGCGGCGCCATAGCCCAGGTCAGTGCAGTACGCCACGATGTGCACCTGGGGCATCGCCATTGCGACACAGCAGGTCACACCGGCCAGGCACAACAGGGCAAACAGCGTCTGCGGTGACAGGCCCATCGGCCGGGTAAAACGCGAGGGATCTGTATGAGTGGCTGATGAACCAGGCGACGGGCTCGAAGCCGCCAGGGCCGGCGCACGACGTCTAAGCAGAAACGACAGGGGCAGCATCGTGAGCAGGCAGAAAATGCCGACCCCGATGAAGGTTTGCCGCCAACCCACGGTTTCGATGAAGTGCTGCACGATCGGTGGCCAGAAGGTTCCGCCCAGGTAGTTACCGCTCGCGCAGATCGCCACTGCAAGGCCGCGCCGCTTGTCGAACCACAGCGTCGTGTCGGCCACCAGCGGCGAAAAAGTCGAGGCAATGCCCAGCAATCCGATCATCAGGCCATGCGCTGCCACCACCCAGGCCAGGGTCGGGGCCAGGCCGGCTGCGATGAATCCCAAGCCCAGTCCGACCGCGCCGATACGCGAGGGCACACTGACCCCGTAGCGGTCGGCGAGCTTGCCCATCAGCACGCCACCCACACCGAACCCGATCATCAGTGCGGTGTAGGGCGTTGAGGCATCCGAGCGGTCGACGCCGAACTCCGCCTGGATGGCCGGCAGGCCGACGCTGATGATGTACATGCCGCTTGCGCCGAGGGTCATCAGCGTCAGGGTGACGCACAAACGCATCCAGGCGTAGCGGGAATCGGGGCCGTACTGATCGGGCACGGTCATGGGGTGATGGCCTGACCGCGCGCATTCATCATTTCAATGGACCGACTGCGCACCGCAGCAGGCCTTGAACTTCTTGCCGCTGCCGCAGGAACAGGGGTCGTTGCGACCGACCTTGGGTTGATCGCGGCGGATGGTGGCTGGCGCCAGCGCGCGCTCGCGGGCCTCGCGATAGAAGTCGTAGGCATCCTGCACGCCATCGAGCATGGCGTGGATGACCGATTCGCGCTCATCGTCGCTGATCGGCTCGTAGCCTTCCTCTTCGGCGTTCAGCTCGTCGTCACGGGCCTCATCGCCTTCGCTTTCAGTGTCGAAATGCGCATCAGCGACCAGCCGCATCACCGGCTCGAGCGCATCGCCGTAGTCTTCGTCATCCTCGATTGCAGACCATGCGTCCGGGCGCATGGCCATGCCGCGGGCAAAACCGATCGCCCAGGCATTGCCCCAGGCCTTGCCGTCCTCGTCGTAGGCCAGCACCGGCGCGAAGCCCTCGCCTTCGTAGAGCATGGTGGCCACCGCGAATCGATGGCGCTCAATCAGCTTGATCAAGGTCGCGTCGTCGCCCTCGCCACGCAGTGCCACAGCGGCGCGATCAGACTCACCCAGCACCATTTCCAGCCATTCATCGCGCGGGACCGGCTGTGGGCAACAGGCCAGCGCGGCGCAGAATCCGTCGAGTTCCTCGACGGCCATCGAATCGTCAGGATCGATGGCGATGAGCCGCGCTTCAAGCGACTCGATCTCGGCATCGGTCAGGGGCGGGTTCGGGGCGGATGTGTTCATCCCGACATCGTACAGGGCTGCCGTCTGTGTGCCCTTCGATGCCAGGCGCGCAAACGGAACGCGGCCAGGGTCAGGTGAGGGTCAGATGCCCGGTGCTCGCAGCCACCACTCCGGGTCGACTGCCACGCCCTCGGTGCCTGACCCGATCCAGACCTGGGCGTCCTGGACGGTCGCGCTCAGGCGCATCGTGCGTGACAGCAGCCGGGCCAGCGCGGTGCTGGACTCGGGCTCGATAGCCACCACCGACAGGTTGTCGTTGCGAGCCAGCGCCGCCTGCTGCTGGCGCCACCACATCGCGGCGCGATTGCCGCCATAGGCCAGCACGACAACCTGGTCGGCGCGGCCACAGGCCTTGCGAATCCACTTTTCATCGGGCAAACCGACTTCGATCCACAGTCGGATGCGACCGGTGTCATCCGTCAGCACGAGGTCGGGCTCGCCCTCGGCCGAGAGGCCGCGACCGAATTGCAGCGCTTCATCGGCGAACATCACGAATGACAGCACCCTGAGCATCACCCGCTCCTCGGTCTCGGAGGGATGCTGGGCGATCGTCAGGGTGTGATCGGCGTAGCGGGAGCGGTCGATGTCGGCAATCGAGAGCTCGAGCTTGTGGACGGTTGCGCGAAGGGCCATGAGCGCGATTGTAGGCGGGTGAGGCAAGGCCATCGGCTGGGCAGTGGGTCGGGTCGTTTAAGCTGCCGACCTTTGGCGATGCCGCGATCACGCAACGAAAGGACACATCCGATGAAAGCTGCCTGGTATGAACGCAAAGGGTCCGCCCGCGAGGTGCTGCAGATCGGTGAGCGGCCCGACCCGACGCCCGCGGCGGGTGAGGTCCGGGTGCGCATTCACCGCTCAGCGGTGAATCCTTCCGACACCAAGCAGCGCGGCGGTGCGCGAGGCAACGTGGTCATGCCGTTTCCGTTCGTGATTCCGCATCAGGATGGTGCCGGTGTGATCGATGCCGTCGGCGACGGGGTGGATGCGTCGCGTATCGGCGAGCGGGTCTGGGTGTATGAAGCCACGCTCGGTCGCCATGGCGGCACCGCGGCCCAATTGACGACCGTGCCCGCCCACAAGGCGGTCCGGCTGCCCGAAGGCGCCGACTTCGATGCCGGCGCCTGCATGGGCATCCCGGCAATGACCGCGCACCGAAGCGTGATGGCCGATGGCCCGGTGTCGGGAAAGACCGTCCTGGTCCAGGGCGGTGCCGGTGCGGTCGGGTATTACGCCGTGCAGATCGCCGCGCTCGAAGGCGCCCGGGTCATCGCGACCGTGAGCCGCGACGAACAGGCACAGCGTGCGCGTGACGCCGGTGCGCACGAGGTCATCAACTACAAGACCGAAGATGTCGCAGCCCGCCTCAAGGCCATCACCGGAGAAGCCGCCGGTGTCGACCGGGTGGTGGAGGTGGCGTTTGGTGCCAATCTGGCGACCAATATCGCGGTGCTCAGGACCAACGGCGTGATCGCAAGCTACGCCTCGGACGCCGTGCCCGACCCGCAGATTCCCTTCTGGCCGATGCTCGCAAAGGACCTGACCGCACGCTTCGTGCTGGTCTACGCGATGTCTCGCCAAGCCCATGACGAAGCCGCCCACTGGATCACCGCTGCGCTGCAACGCGGGGCACTGAAGCACCAGTTCTACCGCCGCTACACGCTCGACGACATCGCTGCGGCCCATGAAGCCACCGAATCGATGAGCCATGTCGGCAAGGTGATTCTGGAGATCGCATAGGGCTGACGATTGATCCGCCCAGAGCGGATTGCCACGTCGCCCGCTGTAAGCAGGCGACAGACAGCATCTGATGCGATAGCATCAGATGCATGCGCACTACCCTGGACATTGACGACGACGTGCTGACTGCGGCCCGGGAGCTGGCCCGTCGTGAGCGCAAGACCGTTGGACTGCTCATTTCAGAACTCGCCCGTGCCGGATTGCGTGCACCGGCGCAGGTCGATGCGCACACCGTGAACGATGTGCAAGCCCGATACGGCATCGAGCCGGTCGGCAGTCGCGGCGGCGTGGTCACCAATGAGGTTATCGATCGCCTGCGCGGCGAGGACAGCTACTGAAGCCCACGCAGGCACCGCGTGAGATGACCGCCCTGCTCGATGTGAATGTGCTGATCGCGCTCTTCGATGCCGATCATGTCCACCATTTGCGTGCCTGGAGCTGGTTCAGCCAGCAGGGCCGACTGGGCTGGGCGTCATGTCCGCTGACGCTCAATGGCTGTCTGCGCGTGATGTCCCAGCCTGGATATCCCAATCCAGTCCCGATCGCGACCATGGTCCCTCGCCTGAGCCGGGCCATGTCGGCACCCGAACATTCCTTCTGGCCGGACGACATCAACCTGCTCGATGAAAAGCGCTTTTCGCACGCGCGAATTCATGGGCCTCGTCAGGTCACCGACCTGTATCTGCTCGGTCTGGCGGTGTCCCATCAAGCCTGTCTGGCCACATTTGATGAGAGCATCCCGCTGTCCGCAGTGGTCGGGGCCGAGCCTCGGCACCTGATCGTCATCTGAACTCGCCTGGAGGCATTCCCACATGAGCATCACCATCGGATTCATCGGCCTGGGCGCAATGGGTACCCCCATGGCTCAGAACCTGATCAGC
>CAIXXI010000330.1 GCA_903923345.1 uncultured Burkholderiales bacterium
ACCATGTTGATCTCGGCGCCGATGCCCTGCACCAGCCTGCGGATCTCGGCCAGATCGCTCGGTGAATTGAAGGTGCCGTAGCTCGGGCCGATGATGTTGACCCGCGGCTTTTCACCGGGTTCGCGCGGCTTGCGTTCAGGCACCTTGCGCAGACCGTATTCGGACCACAGCCAGTACATGGCCCGGTTGGCGCATTGCCACTGGTCCTCGTCGATGGTGCGCGGCAGGAATCGCTGCAGGTTCGTGCCTTCGGGCGTGACGCCGCCACCGATCATCTCGGCGATCGAACCGGTGACCACCACCGAGGGCAGGTCCGGATCGAGGGCGGCATGGGCGCGCTTCATGGCGCCTTCTGTGCCTTCGCGTCCGAGCTGCTCTTCGGCCAGACCGGTCACCACGATCGGCAACTCGTGCGGCGGCAATGCGTCGCTGTAATGCAGCACCGAAGTGACCGGCAGGTTCTCGCAGCCCACCGGGCCATCGATGACCACCTGCAAACCTTTGATGGCGGTGAAGACATACACCGCACCCCAGTAGCCGCCTGCGCGGTCGTGGTCGAGGACGAGCATCAGATCATCTCCTCGGCCTTGCGCTTCTTCATCAGCTTGATGACCTGGCGCCGGGTGTGTTCGCGAAACTCGGGGCGATCCTGCGGCACGCCTTCCCAGACACCGGAGGCATGGCCGACACCGACGTCTTCGAAGAATTCGGTCATCGTGTCGAAGCGGGTTTTGTTGGCGATCGCGGTGTTGATGACGGTGGCCAGCGAACCCGCGCCAGCCGGGCCCATCAGGGGCCGCGCGGAAATCAGGTTGGTGAAGTAGAGCGAGGGCTTCCCGGCCTGCTTCGCGGCCTGCACCACCGGGGTCGTGCCGATGGTCAGGTCGGGATTGAATTCGTGCATCGCGGCGAGGTCCTGCTCGAGCGAAGCGCGAAACTGCACATGAACGCCGCGGGATTCGAGCCATTCGCGGTCGGCATCGGACCAGGGTGTGCGCGGGCAGGCGGTGCCGACATAGCGCAGGTCTGCGCCGCTTTCGACCAGCAAACGGGCGACCAGCAGTTCGGAGCCTTCGTAGCCGCTCATCGTGATGCGGCCCTTGATCGGCGTCTTGCTCAGCGCACCGCGGATTGCCGGGAGGATGCGATTGCGGGCGGCGTCAATGCGCTCCTGCGGCACACCGGCGGCCGTGCCGATCGCCTGCAGCCAGGCGTTGGTGCCGTCATGACCCACTGGCGCCGATCCCACGATCGGCCTGCCGGCCGCTTCGAATTCCCGGATGCTGGCGGTGTAGAAGGGGTGGATGGCGGCAACTGCAACGCCGTCGAGTGCGGCGTAGAGCTCTCGCCACTCGCGGGTGGGCACCACAGGTCCTGCAGCCAGCCCCATCGGTTCCAGCATCATGCCGATCATCATCGGATCGGCCGGAAAGACTTCGCCGAGCAGCGTGATGGTGGGCTTGTCCGAGCGTCCGGCGCGCGGCGCCTGAACCGGGCCTGCTGCAATCTCGTTGCGGGCGAATTTGAGCATCGCACCGGCCAGCACATCCTTGGCCTCGGCATGCGTGGGCACGCCGAAACCGGGCACATCAATGCCGATGATGCGCACACCGTTGATCTCGCGGGGCAGCAGTTGCAGTGGCACACCGCTGGCCGTCGGGACACAGAGGTTGATGATCACGATCGCATCGAGCTGGGCCGGATCGGCCTGGGCATACACCGCGTCGCGGATATCCTCGAAGAGCTTGCCGGTGACCAGTGATTCGGAGTTGAACGGGACGTAGCCGACCGTGCGGCGCGCGCCGTAGAAGTGCGAGGTGAAGGTCAGTCCGTAGACGCAGCAGGCCGAGCCGGAGAGGATGGTCTGTGTGCGTCGCATCCGCAGGCCGACGCGCAGCGAACCAAAGGCCGGGCACATGCTCTGGGGTTGATCGTGCGGTCCCTTCGGATAGTCGGCTGCAAACTGCGCAAGGGTCTCGCTCTTGCCGGCGGTTGCGGCTGCGGCCAGCAGTGTTTCCGCCCCGGAATGGCAGCCCAGCCCGTCGCTCTTGAGCGCTTCGGGGTTCGGCAGTGATTGAGCCGACTCGGGGGGCAGGGCCTGGGTCATGGGAGCGTTGGCGTGTGTTGGGTGATCAGGCGGCGTCGTCGTAGACGACTTCGAGTGAGGGCTTGATGGATTCGGTTTTCCCGACCATGTCGAAGAGGGTGGCCGGCTCGAGGACCACATCTCGGCCAACCGCTGCGCCGGAGAACAGGCCGAGCAGCTCGTCTTGCGACAGGGGCTTGGGACGCACCGGAGGCGCCAGGCCGACGTTGGTGGCCAGGGTCTCGAACAGCGGCCCCCATTGGGTCCCGGGGCGGCCGATGATGTCGTAGGCCGCGCTCTTTCTGCGGATGTCTTCGTGGGCGGGGATTGCCGACAACACCGGAATGCCGGCGCGTTCGGCAAAGGCCGCGGCCTCACCGGTGCCGTCGTCCTTGTTGATCACCATGCCGGCCACGCCGACATTGCCGCCGAGTTTGCGGAAATACTCGACCGCCGAGCAGACATTGTTGGCGACATACAGCGACTGCAGGTCGTTGCTGCCCACCACGATGACTTTCTGGCACATGTCGCGGGCGATCGGCAGACCGAAGCCGCCACAGACGACGTCGCCGAGAAAGTCCAGCAGGACGTAGTCGAAGCCCCACTCGTGAAACCCGAGCTTCTCAAGGGTTTCGAATCCATGAATGATGCCGCGACCGCCGCAGCCACGGCCGACCTCAGGGCCGCCGAGTTCCATGGCGAAGACGCCGTCGCGCTTGAAGCAGACATCGCCGATCGACACCGACTCGCCGGAGAGCTTTTTCTTCGAGGAGGTTTCAATGATGGTGGGGCAGGCCTTGCCGCCGAACAGCAGCGATGTGGTGTCGCTCTTGGGGTCGCAGCCGATCAGCAGGACCTTCTTGCCTTGCTGCGCCATCATGTAGGACAGGTTGGCGAGGGTGAAACTCTTGCCGATGCCACCCTTGCCGTAGATCGCGATGATCTGCGTCTCCTTGGTGGGCGCACTGGTGCTGACCGGATCGGGCTCGATGGCCGCCTCAGCACGCAGTCGCTCCTTCTGGATGAACTGCATGGTGGCTTGCGCGGGAATCGTCATGAGCACTGTCTCCAATCGAGAATCATCTTCAAACAGTCGGCATCGTTGAATGCGACTGGATAGGCCGCCTGCGCGCGGTCGGCCTGTTCGCGGTGAGTGATCAGG
>CAIXXI010000331.1 GCA_903923345.1 uncultured Burkholderiales bacterium
CCTTCACTGCCGTTGCCCGACGCCGGCGCACCGAGCGGTACCGCGCCATTCGGGCTGGGGACGACGGCGCGCCAGCGGTCAGGCATCGCCTCATTGATCGCCGGAGCCACGCTCGGCGGTGCAATGCCGGCCGTGCCCGGACGGGGCGGCATCGGCGTGATCACCGACGGACGCATCTGCTTTTCGGGCAGCAACTCGCTGGGTGTGACGCGGGAATCGCCCTGCATCAGGCGGATGTAGTCGTATCGGTCGGCGGTGACGCCGTAGGATGCATCCGGGTTGCGCAGCACAATCGGGCGCAAGAAGACCATGAGGTTGGTCTTGACCCGTTTGCGGTTGTCGTAGCGAAACAGATTGCCAAGCACGGGCAGCCGACCCAGGCCGGGCACCATGCTGATGTTCCCCTCGAGGCGCTCCTCGATGAGGCCGCCGAGCACCACCATCTGGCCATCATCGACCAGCACATTCGATTCGATCGCCCGCTTGTTGGTGATCAGACCTGCAGCCAGCGAGGCGTCCTGCACACTCGATACTTCCTGGAAGATCTGCATCCGGACCGTTCCACCCTCGGCAACCTGGGGCCGCACCCGCAAAGTCGTGCCCACGTCCTTGCGCTCGATGGTCTGGAAGGGGTTCACCGCGCCCGCCCCCCCGGTGTTCGAGAATGAACCGGTCACGAAGGGCACGTTCTGGCCGATGATGATCCGCGCCTCTTCGTTGTCGAGGGTCACCAGGTTCGGCGTCGCGAGGATGTTGGCGCCGGCCTCGGTTTCGAGGGCGCGGGCAAGAAACGCCAGATTGATCGGACCCACGCTCACCGAGCCGGTGGCCGAACCCGTGCCCAGCAAGGGCTTGGTGCTGACCACACCAACATTCAGTCCGCGCCCGATACCCAGGATGCCCGTCGCCGCATCGATGATGTTCGAGCCGGTGCCTCGCGGCGGCAGATTGGTGCCGCCGATGACGCCAACGCTGCCGCTGGGTTGGCCGAGGAACTGCCACTGCACGCCCATTTCCATGGCGCGCTCGGCGCTGATCTCGACGATCAGCGATTCGATGTAGACCTGCACGCGACGGGCGTCGAGTTTGTCGATGACCGCGCGCAGATTGCGAAAGATCGGCTCGGGCGCGGTGATGATGAGCGAGTTGGTCGCAGGGTCTGCAGCGATCACCGCACCGCCCGCAGCCACCGTCACCACACCGACGCTGGCACCGGACTGAGCAAGCGCCGAGGTGGCAGGAGAGCCGCCCATCGGATTGCCCTGCCCCAAACCGCCCTGTTGCTGCAAACCGAACTGGCCCTGCATGCCTTGCTGTCCGGGTGCAAAACCCGCCTGCGCACCGGCAAAGCCGCCCTGACCGATTGCACCCGCCTGGCCCTGCTCCGTCACCAGCACCGAACGCAGGACCTGCACCAGGCGAACCGCCTCGGCATTTCGCAGATAGACCACCCGGATGTTGCCCGGCTCGCTCGACGGCTGGTCCAGACGAGCGACCAGGCTCTTGGCCAGATTCATGCGCGCGCCGCTGGTGGCCCGCAGCATGATCGAATTGATCCGGGTGTCGGCCATAACAGAAACCCGCTGCCCCGGATCGACCGCCGCGCCCGGCGCACCGGCCGCACGGGACTGATCGTCAAGCAATCGGGTGACCTGCATGGCGATGTCGCTGGCCAGCGCATGGCGCACCGGAACCACCTCGATTTCGCCGGACGCCGGGCTATCGAGTGTCGCAATGATGCGGGCCACGCGCTGCAGGTTGGAGGCGTAATCAGTGATGACCAGCGAATTGTTATTGGGATAAGCGACGATGGTGTTGTTCGGCGCGATCAGCGGTCTGAGCACCGGCACCAGATTGCTGGCCGACTCGTAGTTCAGTCGGAAGATCTGGGTGACGACCTGATCGCCTCCCGGTGCCGCCTTTCCAGTACCCACCGGACCTGACTGCAGTTTGGCATCGGCCTCAGGCACGACACGAGAAATGGCACCGGTCTCAACAATGGAAAAGCCCTGCAACCGAAGCGTCGAGCGCAGCAGCTCGTAGGCGGCTTGCGGCGACACCGGACGGGGTGTCTCCAGCGTGATCTTGCCTCGCACCCGAGGATCGATGATGAAGGTGCGGTTGAGCAGGTGTCCAAAGGCACCGACCACCGAATCGATGTCCGCATCCTTGAAATTCAAAGCAACAGGCTGGCCTGAATCTGCGCGCCCCGCTTTGGCACGGGGCGTTTCCGCCGCATCGGCAGAAGCGCTTTGCGAGGTGGCAGCAAGACTGCGCTCGCGGGCAGCGGCCCGCTCCTTCGACGCCCTGGAGCGTTCGGCGCGGGAGGTCTCCAGGGTCGGATCCTGTGCGAAGACCGGCATTGCCAGCAGCACAGCGAACGCCGCCCATGCGACAGCGCTTGCAAACGCCAAAAGCGATCGCGGGCTGACGGTCTGACCTTGCCTTGCTACATGGCCCAAGCCTCAGGCTCCTATCTTGATGATGAATCGCTCACCTTCGCGTCGCCCCATCAGGCCCAGCAGAGGCAATAGCCGTGCCTTCTCGGGTTCATCCGCCCTCGCCTCGGCCGTGAACCGAAGGCCCGAGCGGGCGTCCCACCCACCGCTGCCTTCCAGACGCAACGGACCTGACAGTGTATTCATCGTCAGTGTGGCCTGCGCCCCTGACCCGACAATATCGATCCGATAGGCGCCGAGCGGCCGAACCGGAGTCAGTGCGGACGCCATCCGGGACAGCTCGATCGACCCGCGGCCTTCAAAGCGCCCACCACGCAGGGTCAGGTTCTCCCAACTGATGGTCAGCGACCCCGAGGGGCGGATTGTATTCCACGGCGAGCCCAGACGGTCGAGTGCCACACTGGGCAGATTCAAAGACCCCGGGGTGACCCGCAATTCACCCAAGCGGCCGGTGAGCAGCACCGGCTCCCGGATGCTGTCGTGCTCCAGGCGGGCATCGAGGGATCCCAGCAGCAGCATCGCCGGTGCAATCTGCCAACCGAAGGTTCCCGGAATCACCACCCCGGGCACCGATGCGGCCGCCGCCGGCTCGGCTGCGGCGCTCGAAGCCTCCCGAATATCAGCCAGAACAATTCGACCGCGCCCGTGCCAGAGCGTGCCTTGCGCTTCAGCCAGTCGAACCCGACCTTGAGTGAATCGTGATAGCACCGGATCGAGCAGGCTGGCAGGCGCCTGCGTCACGATCACCGCCAAGGCGGCAAACAGGCCTGAGATCGCGAGCGCAATCTGCCACCGGATCGATGGTCCGGGCGCAGACCGCCGGGGCCGATCGCGGGTTCGCGACAGACCCGGCATCCGAAACTCGGGGCGAAAACGCGGCACCGGGTTCAGGGACGCCGCGGCAATTCGAGGGTCAGGCGCGCGGTCACCTTGCCCGGATCGGCGTCACGCTCGAGGCTGACATCGACGATTCGCAGCCGAGTCTCACGCAAAGCCGAGTCGAGCCAGGTCAGCCACACCGCAAACGACGCGCCACGAAATCGAAGATCAATCAACTCGCCGGCGAGGTTCAGCTGCGTGAGTGATGCAGTCAGCCCAGCCGCCTTGATCGATTTTTCCAGTGAATCCTTCACCTGCGCAGGCGACTCGACCGACTCGCTCGTCTTGGCACTCAACTGACGTGCCTCGGTGCCCAGTGCCTCCATCTGCGCCAGTTGAGCCCGCAACCCGGGCAACTCGGCCTGCACACGCTGGCGCCCGACATAAGCCGGTTCGAAGGCCAGAAAGTAGAGCGACAACACCGCCAACACGACGCCGCCCATTGAGAGCATGCGTCGCTCGCGGGTCTGCAAGGCAGCCCACCATTGCACGAGGCGCTCGAGCATCGCAGTCATCAGCCCTGCAGCCCGACCGTCGCGGTCGGCTCCCGTTCGTTGTCGAACTGCAATTTCAAGCCGACCCGAGAACAGGCTTCCCGAAGCTGCTCACGCGCGGCCCGACCATCGACGCGCTCGGTGAGGAACCGGACCTTCAATCGCCCCTCGCGGTATTCCACTGCCGCAAGCGCGTCGACACCGGTTGGACCCAGCGCATCCCCCAGACGACCCAGCAATGGCGCGAAGTCCTCAGGGCCGCTCTGGCCGCTTCTGGCGCGCAAGGCTGCAACCTGACGATTCATCTGCAGCACTGGATCGACCACCACTTGCGCAGCAGGAAAGGCGCTTCTGAAAGTGGCCTCAAGCGATTGGCGGATCGCGGTCTTTTCAGTGAGCAACTGGGCCCAATGCAGGTTCAGCCCCGCCAGGGCCGCGGCCAGACAGGCCCCTGCCAGCAGGGCGGGCGCCCGCCAGGCGCGGGCATCGAATGCTGCGAGCATGCGCCGCGAAGCCGCTTCGCGGCCACTGAGCAGATCAATCGGGGCCGCCTCGGGCAGATCCAGCGCACGAATCTCGACGGGCCAGCCCAACTGACTGGCGGCCTCATTCAGAGGCTGGGCCCATTCGGGGTCATCAACCCAGGCCCGCATCCCCTGCGTGGGCACATCATTCAATGCCAATGCGGTCTGCAGCATGCCTGTGACCGCCTCGGCACGCCGTTGCGGGTCTTCGCCTGCATTCCAGCCGAGTCCATTCAATGGATCGGTGCGCAGGGCCAGGCTGCGGCGAATACAGCTGATCGACCAGATGCCCGGCTGCAACGACAGCGACAGCTGAGCGGGCCATGCCGACCTCACGCGAATGCCACGTCGCTCGAATGCGCCCACTGCAAACTCGAGCCACTCCCGGTCGATCACTGCAACCAGTCGGCGCCCATCATCCAGATCGGGCCCGGCGACGATCGCGCAGGCTGCGACATCCTGCAGCAAGGCATCCTCGACGACGTTGGGCAGTGCCTGCAGCAATCGCGAGCCCGTCAGGGCAGGCACCTGCGGGGTCAGCAGATTGACGTCGCGGGCATCGAAGATCAGGCGCGCCTGGGTCGTGCCCTGCAGACCGTCGAGCGAGACGTGCTCGAGCCGGTTGCCGCCTGCAGCATCGGGGCGCAGGACCAGCAAATGCGCTTCGGTGCCAAATGCCCGTTCGCCCTCGTTTCGCGGAGGCAGCCAGACGATGGCCTCACCGCGCTTCAGCGGCGCAGTTGCCATACCACCTCGACTCGATCGTTCATCCGCTCCAACAGGGTCTCAGTCTGAGATTCGACTCGTTCGTAGCGTATCACCCCGGTCACCAGGAAAAACGATGATCCGACAGCCAGCAGCCCGGGGTTGAGGACTGGTTGGCCATCGATATCGACGGCCGCCTGCTCGAGGGTTCGATAAAAGGTCCGCTCACGCCGGCTCACGAAACGGCGCGCCGAGCCGAGATCGAGATTCGGCACGACCGCGGCGATCACCTCTGCCGGCGCGGTGTTGACATTCACCGGCGTTGCACGCGGCAGCACGATGGCGACCGGCTCGAGCGCGCCCACCACACCCGGGTCCAGCCCAGGCACATCCAGCAGATCGGCGAGGCGGGTCAACGGCTGACGCGTTGCCGGCACCACCCGGCCCTCGACTGTGACCGACACCGACTGCATGACCCGTGCGGCGATCAGGTCTGCACTGGACGCACTGCGACCGACGCCCTGGAGCAACTTCTTCAGCGCGGTCAGTTGCAGTTCCGCCGGCTTGCCGTCGGCCCCGGCCAGCGAATTGATGTTGAACAGTGACTGGGCATCGACGATCCGGCCTGCCAGGACCGCATTGCGTGACCCTTCGTCAATCTTTGCGCCCGCGGTCACGGTCTCATCCAGCCGGGTTTCGACCACCGGCACCGCCCATGGCTCACCCAGATGATCTGCCGGCCCCGAGCGCAGATCGGCGCGCAGGATGACTCTGGCCCAATCCAGGGCAGCCCGCTCGATCCAGCGACTTTGTGACAGAGCCAGCCGGTTCTCGACCGAGCGGACGGCCACATGCTCCCGCCAGAAAAGCCCCGAAACGACCACGGCCGCGAGGGTGACCACCAGCATCGCCGTGATGATTGCCGCACCACGCTGGGTGTGGCTGGTTCGTCGGAGCCCGGATCGCATCATCAGTCCTTGACCGGAAAGACCCTCAGCAGGACCTCTCCATCTTGGCGAACGATTCGCACCAGCAGTCCGGTGACCATGGCGGTTTCAGCCTTGCCCGCTGCCGCCTGTGGCGATCCCGATCCACCTGTGGCGGAGCTGCCACCAGCCTGGGCGTCGCCGGCAGGCGGCGCCTGCGCGCCTGAACCCGCCGCCGCGTCGGCGCCCGGCCCACGCAGCTGGCCGGCCAGGGCCTC
>CAIXXI010000332.1 GCA_903923345.1 uncultured Burkholderiales bacterium
CAATGAGGACAGCCCGCCCATCTTCTTCATCTGCGAGATCTGCGCCAGGAAATCGTTCAGATCAAAGCGACTGCCGCCCTTGAGCTTGTCTGCCAGGTCCTTGGCGGCCTGCTGGTCGACACTGGACTGGGCTTGCTCGACCAGGGCGAGGATGTCCCCCATGCCCAGGATGCGGCTGGCCATGCGGTCGGGATGAAACGCATCCAGACCGTCGAGTTTTTCGCCCACACCAACGAACTTGATCGGGCAGCCGGTGACCGACTTCACCGACAGGGCCGCGCCGCCGCGTGAATCGCCATCGAGCTTGCTGAGCACCACGCCGGTCAGTGGTACGGCCTGCTTGAAGGCCTGTGCGGTATTGACCGCATCCTGGCCCTGCATTGCATCGACAACGAACAGTGTCTCGATGGGCGAGAGCGCCGAATGCAGCTCGGCAATCTCGCGCATCATCGCTTCGTCGATGCCCAGGCGGCCTGCGGTATCGACCAGCAGCACATCGTGATAATGGTTGCGGGCCCAGAGCACCGCATCGCGCGCAATGTCGACCGGCTTCTGGTCTGGCGTGGAGGCGAAGAAGTCAGCGCCCGCTTGCGCGCTGACGGTTCTGAGCTGTTCGATGGCGGCTGGGCGGTAGACGTCGCAGGAGACGGTCAGGACTTTTTTCTTTTTTTGCTCGCGAAGCCATTTGGCCAGCTTGCCGACCGTCGTGGTCTTGCCGGCACCCTGCAGGCCTGCCATCAGGATGACCGCTGGCGGCTGCGTGGCCAGGTTCAGCTCGGCGGTGGTGCCGCCGATGAGTTCGATGAGTTCCCGGTGCACCACGCCGACCAGAGCCTGGCCTGGCGAGAGGCTCGAAATCACTTCCTGACCGAGCGCCTTTTCCCTGACCTTGGCGATGAAGTCGCGCACCACGGGCAGCGCCACATCGGCCTCAAGCAGCGCGATGCGAATTTCACGCAGCATTTCCTGCGTGTTGGCCTCGGTAAGGCGGGCTTCGCCGCGCATCGTCTTGACGACGCGCGCGAGTCGCTGGGAAAGGGTCTCGAACATGGCCTGCGCTACACTGGAAACCGAATGATTGTACTTGTCCTGATCCTGTTCCTGCTGCCCGCGGTGCTGTATTCAGCAGCCTGGCTGGCTTCCTGGCGCACCGCCAGTGCTGCCCTGACCGGCGCGCAGGCAGGCGGCGGCCTTGCGCCTGAGCCTGTTTCGGTCCAAACGACTGGGCCGGCGACAGCAACGCGCCTGCTTCCGCTGGCGATCGTGTTGCACGGGGTGTCGCTGTTCTGGCCCTGGGATACCGGCGGTTTTCATTTCGGGTTTGCCAAAGCCCTTTCGGGCATGTTCTGGATCGGTCTGGCGATGCTGTGGTTCGAGGAGCGACGCGCCTCGCTGCAATCGCTGCGCCTGCTTCTGTTGCCGCTGGCCACGGGCGCGATGCTCCTGCCGTTGGCGTATCCAGGCGCCGATTTCGGTGAACTGTCCCACCGTCCCCTGTTCGTGCCGCACCTGCTGGCGGGCACGATGGCCTATGGCGTTTTGCTGCTGGGCTCGCTCAATGCACTCCTGATGCTCTGGGCGCAGCGGGATCTTCATCATCCGAACCGCACGGGGCGATCGGTCTGGCTTGATCGGATCATGGGCGGTCTGCCGCCCCTGCTGGTGCTGGAACGGGTGATGTTCCAGTTCATCTGGGTGGGTTTCGGCTTGCTGCTACTGACCACCCTGAGCGGCATGCTGTTTTCGGAGGAGGTGTTCGGGCGGCCATTCCGCTTGGAGCACAAGACGGTGTTCTCTTTGCTGTCTTTGGCCTTTTTCGGGGTGCTGCTGGCAGGGCGCGTGGTGCGCGGCTGGCGGGGGCGGATCGCGATGCGGTTTACCCTGTGGGGCTTTCTGATTCTGCTGCTCGCCTACGTCGGCACGCGCTTCGTGCTCGAGGTGGTGCTCGACCGTTTCTGACCCGATCTCGCAAAGGCGGCTCGTATGGGCAAGGTGCTGACTTGGGTTCTGATCGCCGCGCTGGCCTGGCTGGCATGGCGGCTCGTCGTGATCAGC
>CAIXXI010000333.1 GCA_903923345.1 uncultured Burkholderiales bacterium
CTGGTGATCACCCAGCTCGCCAACGACAAGTGAGTGTTCTGAGGCGGGACTGAGGGGGGACTGAGGCGGGGGGCAGGCTTGCGTGCCCCGCCGGCGCGCTCAGGCAACGGATCGGGTCAGGGCCTGCGCTGCGCGTGCGCACTCACCCACCAGCGCCGGGCCGCGATAGATCAGGCCGGTGTAGAGCTGAATCAGGTCAGCGCCTGCTTTGAGCTTGGCCCGCGCATCGTCTGCTGACATCACGCCGCCGACCCCGATGATCGGATAGCGCGGCGGCAGCAGTTGTCGCAAGGCCGCGATGACCCGATTGCTCGATTCGAAAACCGGCGGACCCGACAGGCCGCCTGCCTCGCTGGCGTGAGGCAAGCCGGCGACCGCGTCGCGCGCGATGGTGGTGTTGGTGGCGATGACGCCGTCGACCGCATGGGCCACCAGCAGGTGGGCGATCGCCTCGATCTGCGCGTCTTCCAGGTCGGGCGCGATCTTGACCAGCATCGGCACCTCACGGGTGTGCGTGCGTCTCAGCACGATGCGCTCGGCGCACAGGGCTTTGAGCAGGGCATCGAGTGCATCGCCTCCCTGCAGTGAACGCAGGGCCTGGGTGTTGGGCGAGGAGATATTGACTGTCACGTAATCGGCGATCGGCCAGACCCGTCGCAGCCCGAGGATGTAATCGTCGGCAGCCCGCTCGATCGGCGTGTCGGCATTCTTGCCGATGTTTGCGCCGAGCACGCCCCGGTAGCGGGCCAGTGCGATGTTTTCCAGGAAGACATCCAGTCCGCGATTGTTGAAGCCCATCCGGTTGATCAGGGCCGAGGCCGGCTCGAGCCGGAACATGCGCGGCTTGGCATTGCCCAGCTGGGCTCGGGGGGTGACCGTACCCACTTCGAGGAAACCAAATCCCATCTGTGCCATCGGGTC
Source organism: uncultured Burkholderiales bacterium (assembly GCA_903923345.1). Lineage (GTDB taxonomy): Bacteria > Pseudomonadota > Gammaproteobacteria > Burkholderiales > Burkholderiaceae_E > UBA4615. Next base: position 922 of record CAIXXI010000333.1, read on the forward strand.
GATGTGCTGGGCATTCTTGTCCAGGCCGGCTGCCAGACCGATCCGGTTGGCAAAGCGCAGGCCCATCAACTCCACCGGATCATTCACGGTCTCGCCGCAGGCCGCGCGCAGCAGTCCGCTGACGGCCAGGGCGCGCAGCGCACCGAGGGTCAGGTCATGGGCCCGTTCCGGGTCCAGCGAGAACAGAACCGGCCGGGCGAGCGGGTACAGGTTCATGGAATCAGACAGCGTCCGGTACAGCGGGCTGCTCGGGAACCAGCGGCAGCCATTGACCGGAGATCAGCTGCTCGATCGGTTTGAAGCGCGCTTTGTAGGCCATCTTCGGGCTCTGGGCGATCCAGTAGCCGAGGTACAGATAGGGCAAACCGAGTTGGCGGCACTGATCGATCTGCCACAGCACGTTGTAGGTGCCGAAACTTGCGCCGTCGATGTCAGGGTCGAAGTAGGTATAGACCGAGGACAGGCCATCATCGAGCAGGTCGATGATCGACACCATTCTGAGCGTGCCGTCGGCGTCACGAAACTCGACCAGACGGGTGTTGACCTTGCTTTGCAGCAGAAACTGAGCGTATTGGTCCCGGCTGTCCTGATCCATGCCGCCGCCCGAATGGCGGGTCGACTGATAGCGCAGGTAGAGTGCGTAGTGTTCAGGTGCAAAGCCGAGTCGGGCGACCAGGGTGCGCAAGTCGCGGTGCTTGTGCCAGGCCCGACGCTGGCTGCGGTCGGATTCGAAGCTCGCAACCGGCACACGAACCGGCACGCAGGCACGGCAGCCGTCGCAATGGGGGCGATAGGTAAAAATGCCGCTGCGCCGGAAGCCACTGCGAACCAGTTCGGAGTAGATGTCGGCGTTGATCAGGTGGTTCGGTGTGGCCACCTGCGAACGGGCCTGCTGACCCGCGAGGTAGCTGCACGGATAGGGCGCCGTGGCGTAGAACTGGAGGGCCGAAAACGGCAGTTCCTTGAGATGGGTCATGTCGGCGCGAAGGTCTTCAGACTTCGGGAAATGACACCTGCAGCGAGGTCCAGTCGGGGGCGGGAAGGGCGGTCAGCCTGGCAATCTGCTCGAGGAAGGCCACCCGCGAAATCGGCCGACCTCCCATAGACGCCAGATGTGAGGTCTCCTGCTGGCAGTCTATCATGGTGAATCCGGCTGACCGAAGCATCCAGACCAGCGATGCCAGGGCGCATTTCGAGGCATCGGTGCGGCGCGTGAACA
>CAIXXI010000334.1 GCA_903923345.1 uncultured Burkholderiales bacterium
GCCACCAAGACCAAGGCGGTCATCATTTTTGAAGGACGGGATTCCGCCGGCAAGGGGGGCGTGATCAAGCGGATCACGCAGCGTCTGAACCCGCGGGTCTGTCGGGTGGTGGCCTTGCCGGCGCCGAACGATCGGGAGCGCACCCAGTGGTACTTCCAGCGCTATGTCTCGCACCTGCCGGCGGGCGGCGAGCTCGTGCTGTTCGACCGCAGTTGGTACAACCGCGCCGGCGTCGAGCGGGTGATGGGTTTTTGCAATGACGATGAGTACGAGGAATTTTTCCGCTCGGTGCCGGAGTTCGAACGCATGCTGGTTCGATCAGGGATCAAGGTCATCAAGTACTGGTTCTCGATCACTGACGACGAGCAGCACCTGCGCTTCCTGTCGAGAATCCATGATCCGCTCAAGCAGTGGAAGCTCAGCCCCATGGACCTGGAGTCACGCCGGCGCTGGGAGACCTACACGGTCGCCAAGGAAACCATGCTGGAGCGCACCCACATTCCCGAGGCACCCTGGTGGCTGGTTCAGGCGGTCGATAAGAAAAAGGCCCGTCTGAACTGCATCGCGCACCTGCTGACGCAGTTCCAGTACCACGAAATCCAGCGCCCGGAAGTCATCCTGCCGTCCCGCGTCCACAACCCGGACTATGTCCGGCATCCGGTGCCCGCCGAGATGTACGTGCCGGCCAAGTACTGAGGATTCACCCCGCCCCCGGGGTTCACCCGGAGGGCAGGGGCTCAGCAGCAGTGAGCGTCAGGCCGCGCGTTTGGCCGCTGCATCAAAGCGATCGGCCAGGCCCAGGCGGTTGGCCGCGCTGATCAGCGCTCGAAGCGAGGCCACGACGATGCTGCGATCGATACCCACACCGAACCGGGCGCCGGTCACGCCATCGCTGGTGGCCTCGATGAAGGCCACAGCCCGTGCATCCGAGCCCGAGTCGATCGAACGCTCTTCGTAGCTGTCGACCCGCACCGGCAGCCCGAGCGCCTGGACGGCAGCATCGATCGGGCCGTTGCCCCGGCCATGCAGCACATGCGAGACGCCATCGATCGAGACGGTCAGGTCGATCTGATGGCCGCCGTCATTGCCGACCATGTGATGCGACAGCAGTCGGATGCGGGCGTTCTGATCGAGGTATTCCTCGGAGAACAGCTTCCAGAGGTCATCGGCATTGACTTCGGTGCCGTGTTCATCGGTGTGGCGCTGCACGATCGAGCTGAACTCGACCTGCAGCCTGCGCGGCATTACCAGGCCATGATGGCGCTCGAGCAGGAAGGAGATGCCGCCCTTGCCGGACTGGCTGTTGACGCGGATCACCGACTCATAGGTGCGGCCCAGATCGGCCGGGTCCAGAGGCAGGTAGGGCACTTCCCAAAGCGCATCGGGCTTCTGGACGGCGAATCCCTTCTTGATGGCGTCCTGATGCGAACCTGAAAACGCGGTGAAGACCAGATCACCGACATACGGGTGACGCGGGTGGATCGGCAACTGGTTGCAATGCTCCACCGTGCGGGCCACCGAATTGATGTCGGAGAAATCCAGCCCCGGATCGACGCCTTGTGAATAGAGGTTCAGGGCGAGCGTGACCAGATCGACGTTGCCAGTTCTTTCACCGTTGCCAAAGAGGCAGCCTTCAACCCGATCGGCTCCGGCCATGACGCCCAGCTCGGCAGCGGCCACCGCAGTGCCGCGGTCATTGTGCGGGTGCAGAGAAATCACCGCCGATTCCCGGTTGGGCAGGTTCTTGCACATCCATTCGATCTGATCAGCGTAGATATTCGGTGTGGCTGATTCGATCGTCGCCGGCAGGTTCAGGATGACCGGCCGATCGGGCGTGGCGCCCCATTCCTGCATCACCGCCACGCAGACATCGCGGGCGAAGGGCAGTTCGGTGGTCGAGAACACTTCCGGGCTGTACTCGAAACCCCATTCGGTTCCAGGGCGGGCAGCCAATTCGCGCTTGACCACGCGGGTCATGTCGACGGCCAGCTGCAGACATTCCTGCTGCGTCATGTTGAACACGATGCGCCGGAAGATCGGGGCGGTCGCGTTGTACAGGTGCAGCGTCGCGCGCTTGGCGCCCTCGAGGGACTGGATCGAGCGCACGATGAGTTCTTCACGCGCCTGGGTCAGCACGCTGATCACGACGTCATCCGGCACCAGGCCGTTTTCAATGATGTGTCGAACGAAGTCGAAGTCGGTTTGTGAGGCAGCCGGGAACCCGACTTCGATTTCCTTGACACCGATCTGGATCAGGGTCTCGAACATGCGCAGCTTGCGCGCCGTGTCCATGGGTTCGAACAGGGCCTGGTTGCCATCTCGAAGGTCGGTCGAGAGCCAGCGTGGCGCACGATCGATGGTCTGAGAAGGCCAGCGACGATCAGGCAGGTCGATGGCCGGGAACGGGCGGTATTTGCCGGCGGGAGGGGTCATCATGGTTCAAAGCTCCTAGGGTCGCGGGGGATCTGCAACCGCAACATGGAGCGAACAGGAGACGCCGGATCGGCTGGCCTCCCGAACACCCCGCGTTGTGGTCGGGGTTCGGGTGGGCCGGGGTGGCGTGACTGACTGGTGCTCAGGCGCCCGAGACGGGCAGCAAACAACCCCGGCCCGTGCTTAGTAGCAGGGCTGAGATCGACAGTCGGGGCAGCAGGGCGCAACGCATCCCGAGAGGCTAGTCGGGCGGTGGGGGGCTTGTCAACCCGAAAGACCACCTGCGCACACCGAGGCCGGGCACAAGCGGTCGGGCTCGGAGTGTGAACCGCCCCGCTTGTCGGTCCGGTCCTTACGGCCGTCCGTGCAGGCTTCGCGCGCACGACCGATTGGTGGACTGTTCTGACCGATCGTTGGCATCAAGCGCACACCTGGGCCGCCGTAAACAGATCACATGCCGTCCCACCTGTTCCGATCGGATCCGAATGCCCTCGTCTGGCTTTCCTGAAATGAACCACTCGAATGTCCTGAAAGGCCGCGGTTTCACGCTGATCGAACTGGTGATCGTGATGGCGATCATTGGCATTCTGGCGGCGATTGCCGTGCCGGGCTATTCCCAGTACGTGGTGCGTGGCCGCCTGACTGAGGCGACCGGCACGCTGTCGGCTTATCGGTTGCGCATGGAGCAGGCCTATCAGGACAACGGCAATTACGGTGCTGCCGCCTGCTCGTTGCCAATGACTGCCACCACCTCGTTTGCCTACACCTGTGCAGTCACCAATGGTGGTCAGGGGTTCACCGCGCGCGCGACCGGCCAGGGCACGGTATCTGGATATTCCTTTTCGATCGATGAGCAGGGAGTTCGTCAGACCCTGGCCTTCCCGGGCGTCGGAACGGCGAACTGCTGGATGATCCGGGCGGGGTCATGCAGCTGATTTCAAGACCGTCGGGTCAGGCGGGCTTCACGCTCGTCGAGCTGGCGGTCGTGCTGACCGTGTTTGGAATCGTGGTGGCACAAGGCATCCCCGCCATTTCAGACTATGTCGCCAACGCGGCGATTCGGCGCGGCGCTTCCGATCTGCACTATGCGGCCAATCTGGCCCGCTCCGAGGCGGTCAAACGCAACATCAGAACCGAGCTGCGCATCACATCGATCAGCTGGTCGGTCTTCAATGTATCGGTCACGCCGGCGGTGCAACTGCAGGGTGCCGGGCTCGATCCGGCGGCACGTGCCAGCGCCGTCACCGTTGGCTTCGCCAGCAATGGCAGAACCTTTCCCGCCGGCACCCAGGCGGCGATCGACATGACCCGCTACGGCGCGACCTGTTCCAGCACGATCCGTTGCCTGTCGGTTCGGGTCTCCAGTGGCGGCGCACCGTCGATCTGCGAACCAACGAAATCCGCAGGCAGCTTTGGAGCCTGTCCATGAAGCCGCGCCGTCCGATGCCTGGCCCTCAGCAGGGCTTCGCCCTGGTCGAGGCGCTGATCTCGGTGGTGGTGCTCGCAGTGGGCGTCATGGGATTGCTGTTTTTCCAAGGCTTTCTGATTTCTTCTGCGACCGTCGGCAATCAGCGTGTCGAGGCCTCGCTGCTTGCCGAGGAACTGGTGTCGATGGCTTCTGCCGACCCGATCAATGCTGGGTGCTACGCCAACTCCGGCGTCACCACCTGTGCATCGGCTGGGGCGCGGGATTATCTGAGCGCCTGGGAGCTGCGTGCCAAAGCGCGTCTGCCGGGCGCCGCCGCATTGCCGCCCACGGCCGTGCTGGCCAATGACCGAACCTACACCGTCACCCTGCAGTGGATGCAGAAGGATGGCGGCACGATCCGCAATCACCGCGTCGCCACGCAGATCGGGGGCTGAGCACATGACTGCGCCGTCCGGCAGACTGACCCGTACAGGCAGGCGCGCAGGGACCGCACGCCAGCGCGGTGCTTCGATGGTCGAACTGATGGTCGCCCTGGTGATCGGCATGATCATCTCGATGGCAGCGATCAGCGGCGCACAGATGTTCGGCACGGTCGGTCGCTCGCAAGGCGGGCAGGGCAGCGCGCTGGGGTCGGCCGCAGCCGCGATCGGCGCGATCAAGTTTGATGCGCAAATGGCTGGACTGGGTTTTTTTTCCGATGCAACCGCCCTGTGCCCGACCATCAACCTGGCGGTGAACAATGCGGTGGTCGCGCAAAACCGGGTGTTTCAGGCCGCCCGCATTGACCTGCTGGCCGACGGCACCGATCAGATCGAGCTGATCTACGGGACCTCGATCAACTCGGGCATGGGTGCGAGAACGCTCTCGCCGATGGCCACCCCGATGGGGCAGGTGATTGTCGACACCGGCGCGGGGCTGGTGGCGAATCAGGCGGTGTTGCTGTCGTATCCGGCAATGGCACAGCCCTGCACCGTGGCGACCGTCAGCAGCGCAGTGGCCGGTGTGGGTGGCCGCACCACGGTGCTGTTCAACACGGCGGCGCGCTTCACGCCGGCAAACTGGGCCACCTCGCTGCCCAGTGTCCCGGCCTACCCGGATGCCAGCTCGGTCTCATCGATGGGCGATCTGGTCTGGCGTCGTTACTTCGTTCGAAACGACAGCCTCATCATGCTGGATGTCCTGACCAACACCGAGGTGATGATCGCCGAAGGCGTGGTACGGGTTCGGGCGCAATATGGCCTGGCAGCAGATGCCACCAGCACGACGGTCACGACCTGGCGAGACGCGGTCGGCAATGCGCCGCTCTCAACGGTAGACCAGCAGCGCCTGCGCGCCATCCGGCTCGGGGTGGTGTCGGTCAACACTCAACGCGAACGACCGGCTGCTGCGGGTTCCTGCGACACGACCCTGGCTGCGCCGGTACTGTGGCCGGGCGAGACGGTCGATCTCAGCGCACGCACCGACTGGCAGTGTTTTCGCTATCGCAGTTATTCGACCGTGGTCGGCCTGCGCAACCTGCAATGGGGCCAAGCCTTGTGAAACCGGCTCTGTCACACCGGATGTCGAGCGCGGGTCGACAGGCAGGCGCCAGCATCATCATGGTGCTGATCGCCCTGACCGCCTTGCTGCTCGGCTCGGCCACGCTGATGCGCAGCACCGAGAGCGCAACGATGATCGTGGCCAACACCACCTTCAAGGATGCGGCCGTGCGGGCCGGTGAGTTCGGCATCAATGCCGGGTTCACAGCGGTTCAGGCACTCGCCAGCGAAGAGGCGAATCTGGCGCCCTGGTACTACGCCACGACGCAGCCGGTCGATGCGGCGGGCATGCCTTCAACCGTGGCCTGGGCTGGCGTTCCGAGTACGGCGATGGGCAACTATCAGGTGCAATGGGTTGCCGAGCGCCTGTGCATCGCGCCGCTGCCGGTGACCGATGTGTTTGGCCAGTGTCAGGTGAGTCAGACCCAGCAGACCGGATCGAGCCGGGGCGGCTATGGCGTCCCGATACAGAACGACCCGATCAAGTACTACCGCATCACCACGCGCATCACCGGACCGAAGGGTACCGAGCAGTTCGTCCAGTCGCTGGTTTCGCGCTAGCTGTCCTGCGTTACCCGTCGACCGGATGTGTCGATTCATTGAGGAGTCCGCCATGAGAAGCACCCTGTCCAAAGCGATCTGCCTGGGCGTGGCCTGGCTTCAGGTGCTGCCGCCGGCCTGGGCGGCGATCGACATCGCGCAGGTGCCGATCGACGGAATCTCCAACGTCAAGCCGAACATCATCTTTGCGATGGACGACTCGGGTTCGATGGATTTCGAGGTGATGCTCGGCACCAATGACGGCGCCCTATGGTGGGATAGCACCTCGAAAAAAGCCTGGGATGCGAGCGGCAAGCCCTACTTCAATCAGACCGGCCAAAGCAGCGCTCAAGCCGATGGCGACTGGGACAAGTACACCTATCTGTTTCCGAACGGCTGCGCGACCGATGCCCGGATTCTGTGCGACAGCAGTGGCCATTACGCAATCATGCCCACCCCGCAGTTCGCTTCGCTGCGTTCGCCTTTCTACAACACGCTGTACTACAACACCCTCACCACCTATTCAGCCTGGCCACCCGGCTATGTGAGTGGCGCCACCCAGACCTACACGAACGCAAACGCCTCCGCGGCCAGGTCGCACCCGATCCTCAGTGGGTCCGGCTCGATCAACCTGACTGCGACGCTGACCGGCACGACCACTGATGCAACCTTCAAGCTGCTGCCGGGCATGATCCTGCCCGGTGCCCTGATCTCCGGCATCAAGACTTCGAACAATGCAGGCGGCACCTGGTCGGCGGCCCTGACCACCAATGTGACCGTGGGGGGGACCAGTGGCAGCCCGTCGCCGGCCTATGCCTCGGTGCCTTATTTCCCGGCGACCTTCTACAACAAGGAAGCCTGCACGGCCGACGGCCTGACCTGCGTGACCGCACCCGATGGCGCTACGATCAAGCGCTACGAAATCAAGAGTGGCGTGAGCTTTCCGTCTGGTCGGACCTATGCCGCAGAACTTCAGAACTTCGCCAACTGGTTCCAGTACTACCGCAAGCGCAAGCTGATGCTGGGTGCTGCGATGGGCAATGTGCTGGGTGGCATCACCAATGTTCGCGGCGGCGTGGCCGGCTTCAATTCCCGACCGGCCAATGTGACGATGTACGACTTCGATGCCACGGCTGACGCGTCCAATGACAAGGCGGTGATCGGGCAGTTCTACAGGAACCCGTCATCGGGTGGCACGCCGACTCGCGAAACCCTGCAGTACGTCGGCCAGCAGTTCATGAACAACACCAGCATCATTCAGTACGCCTGCCAGC
>CAIXXI010000335.1 GCA_903923345.1 uncultured Burkholderiales bacterium
GCGCCGGCCGGCACGCCGGCACCGGTGCTGGCGCGGCTCAACGCAGCGCTGAATGCGGTCAATGCCAAGGCGGATATTCGCGAGAAGCTCGTTCGCGCGGGTGTTCAGCCGGCCAGCTCCAGCCTGGAAGAGGTTGCCCAGATGGTGCGCACCGAATATCGGCGATGGGGCGAAGTGGCCCGCAAGGCGGGGCTGGAGCCACAATGAGCGCGGCGGCCTGAGGCAGACCGCGCAGCACAGAACAGAACACACAAGGAGACACGATGAACACCCGACGCAGAATCATGCTGGCATCCGGTGCCGGCGCGCTGGCAACTCAGTGGCCACTGACTGCCTCCGCGCAGGCGTTCCCCTCGAAGCCGATCCGTTTCGTGATGCCCTATCCGCCCGGAGGCAGCTCTGAAATCCTGGCGCGCCCGATCGCCCAGGAAATGACCAAGCAGCTGGGCACCTCGGTGATCATCGATTTCAAGCCGGGCGGTGGCACCACGATCGGCGCCGACATGATTGCGAAGTCGGCGCCCGATGGCTACAACATCGTGATGATGCTGTCGGCGCACGCAATCAATGCCACGCTGATGCCCAAGCTGCCCTACGACACCGTTCGCGATTTCGCACCCATCACGATTGCAGCCACCCTGCCGCTGGTGGTGGTCGTGCCGGCGCAATCGACCATTCGTTCAATGGCTGATTTGCTGGCCCGGGCCCGGGCCAATCCGGGCAAGCTCACCTTCGCTTCGGCCGGCCCCGGCAACACCAGCCACCTCTCGGTCGAGTACCTCAAATCGATGCTCGGGCTGGACATGATTCATGTGCCCTACAAGGGCAGTGGCCCGGCGATCATCGGCCTGCTGGGCGGCGAGGTCGACTTCATGTTCGACTCCCTGTCGTCCTCGCTGCCGCAGATCAAGGGCGGCAAGTTCCGTGCGATTGCGATGGCGTCTGCACAGCGCTCGCGCATCCTGCCCGACGTGCCGACCGTGGCCGAGTCGGGCGTGCCGGGATTCGATGTCTCGGTCTGGTATTCGGTGCTGGCTGCGGCCGGCACCCCCGCACCGATCATCAACAAGCTGCACGCCGAAATCGTCCGCGCGATGCGCTCGCCCGAGACGAAAGAAAAGATCGAGGCGGCCGGCTACGACATCGTCGGCTCCAGCCCCGAGCAGGCCGGCGAGTTCATCAAGGCCGAGATCGTGCGCTGGTCCAAGGTGGTCAAGGACTCCGGCGCGACCATCAACTAGCGCACGGCATACCGTCAATGGGGGGGTGCGGCTTGACAGTCTCGGGCCGCCCGCCGAGAGTCGGCTGCTTTGCGCAAGGGGAGAACGGTATGTCAGCAGTGCGTTCCGAGGTGGCCGGAAGCGTGTGGAAGATTCAGGTCGCTGTTGGCGATACCGTCGCACAGGGCGACGCGCTGGTGATTCTGGAATCGATGAAGATGGAGATCCCGGTCGAGGCGCCCAAAGGCGGCACGGTGGTGGATATCCGGGTTGCCGAAGGCGACCGGGTCGACGAAGGCACGGTGGTGGTGACCCTGGGCTGACACGAGCCCGGATGGGCACGCATCACATGGTTTGGCATCGGGTTCGGCCTTTGGGTCTGGCCCTTCAAACGAGCACTTCAAGCCGGCCCTTCAAGCGGGCACTTCAAGCC
>CAIXXI010000336.1 GCA_903923345.1 uncultured Burkholderiales bacterium
AGAGGTCCACAGGAAAAATCCCATGCGCTTCCAGAAACTGCTTATTGCCAATCGCGGCGAAATCGCCATCCGGATCGCCCGCGCGGCCGCCGAGATCGGCCTGCCCACGGTCGCGATCTTCGCTTCGGACGATGCCTCTTCCCTGCATGTGCGCCAGGCCGATGAGTCGGTCGCGTTGCCGGGCGCGGGTGCGCGGGCCTACCTGGATGTCGCGGCGGTGGTTGCTGCGGCGCAGGCATCCGGATGCGATGCCCTGCATCCCGGCTACGGGTTCCTGAGCGAGAACCCCGAGCTGGCACGGGCCTGCGCGAAGGCGGGCGTGCGCTTCATCGGGCCGGGTGTCGACGCACTTGAAACCTTCGGCGACAAGGTCAAGGCCAAGGCCCTGGCTGCACGCTGCGGTGTGCCGCTGATTGCCGGCAGTGACAGTGCGGTCTCGCTCGAGCAGGCGCAGGCGTTTTTGCGTTCGATGGGCGAGGGCGGCGCCGTCATGATCAAGGCGGTGGCGGGCGGTGGCGGGCGCGGGATGCGAGCGGTGTATCGCGAAGCCGATCTGACCGAGGCCTACGAGCGATGCCGATCAGAAGCGAGGGCCGCATTCGGGCGCGATGAGGTCTATGTGGAGCGGCTCATCGTCGATGCCCGGCATATCGAAGTCCAGGTGATCGGCGATGCCAGCGGTGCGGTCAGCCATCTGTGGGAGCGGGAATGCTCGGTGCAGCGGCGCCATCAGAAGCTCATCGAGATCGCGCCGAGCCCCTCGCTGGACGACGCTCTGCGGGCTCGCATCACCCAGGCGGCGGTCACGCTGGCGCGTGCGGCTCAGTACGAAAACCTGGGGACCTTCGAGTTCCTGCTCGATGCCCAGGCCGATCCCGAGCGCCCGGATGCCTTCGTGTTCATCGAGGCCAATCCGCGCCTGCAGGTCGAGCACACCGTCACCGAGTCGGTGCTCGGCATCGACCTGGTGCAAGCGCAGATCGCGGTGGCGGCCGGTGCGACCCTGGCGCAACTCGGCTTGTCACAGGGCGAGGTGCCGCGTGCGCGAGGCCATGCGATCCAGCTGCGCATCAACATGGAGACCATGGATGAACTCGGCCAGGCGCGGCCCACCGGCGGTCTGATCGGCGTCTTTCAGCCGCCTTCGGGACCGGGCATTCGCATCGACACCTTCGCCTATGCCGGCTATCGCACCAGTGCCGCCTTTGACTCGCTGCTCGCCAAGCTGATCGTGCACAGCGCCTCGCCCCGCTACGAAGACGCAGTCGCCAAGGCGCGCCGGGCCTTGCGCGAGTTGCGCATCGAGGGCGTCGCAACCAATGCAGGCTTTCTCGAAGCCGTGCTGGCGCATGCCGATTTCGCAGCCAACCGGGTCAACACCCGCTTCATCGATGAACGACTCGTCGAGCTGCTGCACGGTGCGCCGCCCGCACCGCGCCTGTATCCGGACAGCGAGACGGGTGCTGTGCCGGGCCCTGCTGCATCCGGCGCGCCCGGCGCGATGCCCGCGCCTGCAGGCACGGTGGCCATCGCGTCGCCTCAGCAGGGCACGGTGGTGAGCCTGGACATCGAGCCCGGTCAGCGGGTTGCGGCTGGCCAGGCAGTGGCGGTGCTGGAGGCGATGAAGATGGAGCATGTGATCAGCGCACAGTGCAGCGGCACGGTGCGCGCGGTTGCGACCGCCACCGGCGTCACCCTGATGGCCGGTGAGCCGGTGGCCTTCATCGAGCCGGACGAAACCAGTGAAACCCAGGCCGTTCAGGCCATCGCGATCGACCCGGATCACATCCGCCCCGATCTGGCCGAACTCATCGCCCGGCAGGCCTTCCTGCGCGACGAAAACCGGCCCAAAGCGGTGGCCCGTCGGCGTGCCACAGGCCAGCGCACGGCGCGCGAGAACATCGCCCAGCTCTTTGACGAGGGCAGCTTCCATGAATATGGCGGGCTGTCCTTTGCGGCCCAGCGCAAGCGACGCACGATCGAGGACCTGATCGAGAACACGCCGGCCGATGGCGTGGTCTCGGGCATCGGCACCATCAATGCCGCGCAGTTCGGTGAGGAGGCTGCGCGCTGCATGGGCCTGATCTACGACTACACCGTGCTGGCCGGCACGCAGGGCCACATGAATCACAAGAAGCAGGATCGGATGCTGCAGCTGGCACACCGCTGGCGCATTCCGGTGGTGCTGTATGCCGAGGGCGGCGGCGGGCGGCCCGGCGACACCGAAGGCCTGGGGCTGACCGGCCTGGATGGGCCGACCTTCACACAGTTCGCGCGGCTCTCGGGCCTGGTGCCGGTGGTCGGTGTGGTCTCAGGCTACTGCTTTGCCGGCAATGCGGCGCTGCTCGGGTGTTGTGACGTGATCATCGCCACGAAGAACGCCTCGATCGGCATGGGTGGGCCGGCCATGATCGAAGGCGGCGGGCTGGGCGTGTACCGACCCGATGAGGTCGGGCCGGTCAGCATGCAGGAGCCCAACGGCGTGATCGACGTGCTGGTCGATGACGAAGAACAGGCCACCGAGGTGGCGCGCCGGTATCTGTCCTATTTTCAGGGCCCGCTGACCGACTGGTCGTGCAGCGATCAGCGCCTGCTGCGTCACGCCATTCCGGAGAACCGGCTGCGGGTCTATGACGTGCGCACCGTGATCGAGCAGCTCGCCGACACCGGATCGGTGCTGGAGCTGCGGCCGAATTTCGGCGTCGGCATTCTCACCGCCCTGATTCGGATCGAAGGCCGGCCGATGGGCCTGATCGCCAACAACCCGATGCACCTGGGCGGCGCAATCGATGCGCCGGCCGGCGACAAGGCCGCCCGCTTCATGCAGTTGTGTGATGCCTTTGACCTGCCGATCGTCTCGCTGTGCGACACCCCGGGCTTCATGGTCGGACCGCAGGCCGAGCAGACCGGTGTCGTGCGCCATGTGTGCCGGATGTTCGTGGTCGGGGCCAGTGTCACCGTGCCGATGTTCACCGTGGTGCTGCGCAAGGGCTACGGGCTGGGCTCGCAGGGCATGGCTGCGGGGGGCTTTCACGAGCCGGTCTTCACCGTGGCCTGGCCGACCGGCGAGTTCGGCGGCATGGGCTTCGAGGGCTATGTGCGACTGGGTTATCGCAAGGAGATGGAGGCGATCGCCGATCCGGCCGAGCGTCAGGCCTTCTACGAGCGCAAACTCGCCGAGCTCTACGAGAACGGGAAAGCGACCTCGATTGCCTCGGTGCTGGAGATCGATGAAGTGATCGACCCCGAACGCACCCGCGACTGGATCATGGCCGGATTGCGTTCGGTGCCCGCGCCCGCGCCACGGCAGGGCCGCAAGCGACCCTGCGTGGACACCTGGTAATCAGCCGGCTTATTCCTGCTCGATGCCGGCAGCGCGCATCGTGCGGGTCCAGAGCGCGAGCTGCTCTTTCACCAGCGTGCCCATCGCCTCGGGTGATGAGGGCGTGGGCAGCAAACCGAGCTTGTCGTACTGCTCGACCACATCGGGCCTGCGCATCACCACGTTGAAGTCTTTCGAGATGCGCTCGACCAGGTCGCGCGGCATCCGGGCGGGGCCGAGCAGTCCGCCCCAGGGCCTGATATTGACCAGCGGCTGACCGGCCTCGGCCATCGTGGGCACATCCGGAAACGCCCGGGTGCGTTCGGGCAGCAGCACGGCGATCGGCTTGAATTTTTCTTTCAGCAGTTGCGGCATCACCGCCGGGGTCACGAACATCGCCTGCACCCGCCCGCCGACCAGATCGATCACCGCCTGGGCTTCGCCCTTGTAGGGCACATGGGTCATGTCGAGTTTGTTGGCCTGAATCAGCGCGGCCATCGACACGATGCCGGTGCTGTTGCCAGTCGCATAAATCACCTTGCCGGGGTTGGCCTTGGCATAGGCGACGAACTCGGCCAGGGTGTTCACCGGCATCGACGCTGGCACCACCAGGTAGAAGGTGAAGATGCACAGGTTGGAGATCGGGGTGAAATCAGCGACCGGGTCGTAGGGCGGTGACTTCTTGAGCGAAGGCACATACGACATCGAGGTGGCGGTGCCGAAGTAGAGGGTATGGCCATCGGGTGCAGCCTTCACAACCTCCAGCGCAGCGACCGCGCCATCGGCGCCCGCGCGGTTTTCGACCAGCACCGGTTTGCCAAAGGCATTGCCCATATGCACTGCAATCGCCCGAGCGCCCATGTCGGCGCCGCCGCCGGCAGGAAAGGGAACCACGAAGCGGATCGGCTTGGAGGGCCAGTCGTTCTGGGCGCGGGCCAGGCCGGGCACGGCAGATGCCAGTGCGATCGAGCCGCCGGCGGTCAGGATCCGGCGCCGTGACACCGACGCGATCGAAACCGAATCGTCTGAGGAGGGGCGATCGGACAGGCTAGGGCTTGGGTCAGTCTTGTGTGAATGCATGGTGTCTCCGTCGTCAATGGATCCTGCCTGCGGGCAGTCAATCAGGGCGAGAGCATACAAGCAGTCGGAGGGCGGCTGCCGCAACGCGCCAGCCGGTTCGCCTGCGATATCCTCGATCGACCGGACCGCACGCTGCTTGCCTCTGAATCTGGACTGGACCGCTGACATGAAACATGCCGCCCGCTTTTCGATCTCGCTCGTTGCACTGTGCCTGCTGACCGGGACGGCCTTTGCGCAGATCACGATCGCCCCGAAAACAGGCGAGTCGCTGCAGTCGTATTGTCAACGCCTCGACCGCGCACCCACTGCGATCCGGTTCAAGTGCGTCATCGAAATCAATCGCCTTGATCCGGCGACCCCGACCACCACGGAGAAACTGGCGTTTGCCAGCAACGACTTCGGCAAGGTCTTCGAGGTGGCGCGGCGCCTGCACCGCATTCCGGCATCGCTGACCCTGCCGGCCAGCGGCCCGGAGTCCGAGACCATCGAGGATCCGAAAAAGCCCGACTACCTCTGGAGCTCAACGCTGCAGATCAAGCGTTCGGCATCCGGGCGGATCGAACGCGCTGAGTACTCGAGTCGCCAGGAAGGCGGGGGCGGGGGCGTGAAGGTCACGCGCACCAAAGCCGGCATCATCGAAATCCAGGCCCACAGTTTCGGCGACTGAGCCAGCCCAGCAGGCCGATGGCGAGCAGCAGCGCGGTTGCGGGCGCGGGCACAGCGTTCTGAACCGAGGCCGGACGCAGACCTTCACGAGTGCCTGCCGGGCTGCCTTCATCGGATTCACCCAGGGCATCCGTGCCGCGTGGCGCGCCGCTGCCTTGTGAGTAGGGGGTGAAACCGAATGTGCGGCTCCAGTTGGCGGCGGTCGCGACGGGCATCACCGAGCCACCCATCGACGGTTGACCCGAGCCCGTCCAGGGGGTCGAGCTGTCGCGGCGGCTTGCTGATGAGCCGTATGTATCGTTGAAACCCCAGCCCCCGGCCGATCCGGATCCCCAACGGCCGGCGCCTGCCTGAGCGCGCTCAGGCGGATTCAGCCAGCCCGTACCCATCGCGCGAACCAGGGTTGAATGCGTTTCAGCCCACTCGCGCTCTTCTCGAAACTGTTCGGTCAGCCGTGACGGTCTGCGTTCGTCCGGGGTGGCGAAACGGCGAACGTCGAGGCCGTCGACCAGGGTTGCAAAGCCATCGACCCGGTCAGCGCTGTCCCGGGTACGGCGTGAATGTTCGGTCCGGGTTCGCGGCCCATCTTCCAGGGCGGCTTGGGTTCGGTCGGTGTTGCTGAGTCCGGAAGGGCCTTGGGCGGCGCTCAGACCGAGCATGAGGCCGATGACGCTGGCTGTTCGCAGCTTTGCTGAATGGATTAACACTGGAGTGATTCGCCGCCTTGTTGTTTGTGCTTCATCTTCGGGGCAGGCGTTTCGGTGCGCGAGGAACTTTATGGACCTGTCGGGTGTGACAAACCGCACAGCCCTCTAGAATGCTCAACCCAGACGTGAAATGGTCCCCATGAACAACGACTCATTCCTTCGTGCCCTGCTGCGCCAGCCCACCGACCACACACCCGTCTGGCTGATGCGCCAGGCCGGTCGCTACCTGCCTGAGTACAACGCCACCCGCAAGCGCGCCGGCAGCTTCCTGGCGCTGTGCAAGAACCCCGAGCTGGCCTGCGAAGTCACCCTTCAGCCGCTCGATCGATATCCCCTGGATGCCGCGATTCTGTTTTCCGACATCCTGACCGTGCCCGACGCAATGGGCCTGGGCCTGTATTTCGCCGAAGGCGAGGGGCCCAAATTCAGCAATCCGGTGCGCGACGAAGCCGCCGTTCGCAAGCTCGCCGTGCCCGACCCGAATGTCGAGTTGCGCTATGTGATGGATGGCGTCTCGACGATCCGCCGCGCCCTCAACGGCCGTGTGCCCCTGATCGGTTTCTCGGGCAGCCCCTGGACGCTGGCCTGTTATATGGTCGAAGGCGGTGGCAGCGACGACTTCCGCCTGGTCAAGGGCATGCTCTACAAGCGGCCTGACCTGATGCACACCATGCTGTCCGTGACCGCTGATGCGGTGCGCGACTACCTCAACGCCCAAATCGAGGCGGGCGCCCAGGCAGTCATGATCTTCGACACCTGGGGCGGCATCCTGCCGGACGGCCACTATCAGAAATTTTCACTCGGCTATATCCGCCGGGTGCTTGATGGCCTGAAGCTGGAGCGCGAAGAGCGCGCCGAAGACGGCACGGTGCGCCGCGTTCGGGTGCCGTCCATCGTCTTCACCAAGGGCGGCGGGCTGTGGCTCGAAGACATCGCGGCGACAGGCTGCGACGCGGTGGGTGTCGACTGGACGGTCAATCTTGGCCAGGCCAGGGCTCGGGTCGGCTCCCGGGTGGCGCTCCAGGGCAATCTCGATCCGATGGTGTTGATGGCTGATGCGGGGCAAATCCAGGGCGAAGCGATCAAGACCCTGGAGAGCTATGGCGTGCCACAGGCGGGTCAAGGCCACATCTTCAACCTGGGTCACGGCATTTCTCAGTTCACACCGCCCGAGAGCGTGACCGCGCTGATTGAGGCGGTTCATCAATACAGTCGTGAACA
>CAIXXI010000337.1 GCA_903923345.1 uncultured Burkholderiales bacterium
GCCAGTACGTGCTCGACCGCAAGCAGTTCGGTCGGCCACTGGCGGCCAACCAGCTTATCCAGAAAAAACTGGCTGACATGCAGACCGAGATCACGCTCGGCCTGCAGGGCTGCCTGCGCCTGGGCCGCATGAAGGAAGAAGGCTCAGCCTCCGTCGAGATCACCTCGATCATGAAGCGCAATTCCTGCGGCAAGTCGCTCGACATTGCCCGCATGGCGCGCGACATGATGGGTGGCAACGGCATCAGTGCCGAATTCGGTGTGGCCCGCCATCTGGTGAACCTTGAGGTGGTCAACACCTACGAAGGCACCCATGACATTCATGCGCTGATCCTGGGCCGCGCCCAGACCGGCATTCAGGCGTTCAGCTGATTCACCCCAGACCCCACCACAAGGAGACACAGAACATGTCACAGGAATTCAAGGGCCGCCGCGTGCTGGTGGCGGGCGGCAGTCGCGGTATCGGTCGGGCCATCGCGATGGCCTTCGCGCAGGGCGGCGCTTCGGTTTCGATTTGCGCCCGTGGCGCCGAGGCCCTCGAAGCGACCCGCAAGGAGATCGCGCAACTGGGCGTCACCGCTCACAGTGCGGTCTGTGATCTGGGTCATGAGGGCGAGATCGACGCCTGGGTCAATGCTGCTGCAGCCGCGCTCGGTGGCATCGATGTGCTGGTCAACAATGCTTCCGCGTTCGGTGCAGCTGACACCGTGGCAGGCTGGGAATCCAGCCTGAACGTGGATGTGCAGGCCGTGGTCCGCGCCAGCCGCTCGGCGCAGCCCCACCTGCTCAAGGGGCAGTCTCCCTCGATCATCAACATTTCCTCGATCTCGGGCCTGCGCCCCTCGACCCGCACGGCAGCCTATGGCGCTGCCAAGGCCGCGGTGATTCACTACACCGGCAGCCAGGCCGCGATGTGGGCGCGCCAGGGCATTCGCGTCAACTGCATCGCCCCGGGATCGATCGAATTCCCGGGCGGCGTCTGGGCCGAGCGCAAGGTCAGCAATCCGGCGCTGTACCAGGGGATCCTCGCGAGCATTCCCTTCGGTCGGCTGGGCAGCGCAGAAGAAATCGCCGAAGTCGCAACCTTCCTGGCCTCCGACCGGGCACGCTGGGTCACCGGCCAGACGATCGCGGTCGACGGCGGCCAGATGCTCGGCGCCTGAGGGTGACCGACACCGGCACAGCGCATCAGCAGCCGGGCAGCGACCCGGCCAGCCTTGCCCGGGCGCGCCGGGTCGTCATGGGTCTGATGCCGGTCAACTTCCTGTCGGCCATCGACCAGTCGATGGTCCCGGTCGCACTGCTCACCATTGGTCGCGAACTCGGTCAGTTGTCCTTGATCGCCTGGGTGATGGCGGGCTACCTCGTGGCTGGCACCATCGCAACGCCCATCTACGGAAAGCTCTCCGACCTGCATGGGCGCAGAACCCTGTTGAGCATCGCCATTGTCATCGCCATGGTCGGCTCGATTGCCTGCTCGATCGCGGTCTCGATGCCGATGCTGGTGGCTGCGCGGGTGGTGCAAGGCCTGGGCAGCGGCGCGGTCTTTGCCCTGGCTCAGGCGGCGGTCGCCGACTTCGTTGCCGGCCCACAGCGAGGGCGTTTTCAAGCCTATTTTTCCGGCGTTTTTGCCACGTCCGCACTGGTTGCACCCCTGGCCGGCGGACTGCTCACTGAGTACTTTTCATGGCGGGCGATCTTCTGGGCCAACCTGCCGATCGCAGTGTTTTCGCTCTGGATGGTGCGACGGGTCCTGCCGGTGACGCCCGCTCGGGAGCGCACTGAATCCGGCATCGACTGGCTGGGCGCGGCACTGCTGGCTTCGGGGCTGGCCGTCGTGCTGATCGGTTTCACCCGCGTCGGCCAGGGCGCCGGATGGTTCGGCACCTCGACGCTGCTGATGATGGCGCTGGGCGCTGTGCTGCTCGGGCTGTGGGGCTGGCGTGAAGCC
>CAIXXI010000338.1 GCA_903923345.1 uncultured Burkholderiales bacterium
CGAATGGCGCTGCCATCCACCGTGCCGCGCGCGGCTTTCAGGGACAGGATGCCGATTCGCAAGGCGGTGAGGGCGAGTTCCTGGCGCTCTCGGCCATCGCCTGCCTCGGCCAATGCAGCCGCCACCTCGGGGTCGGTCACCGACAGGTGCAGATACAGGGGCTCGGCGATTGAAACGCCGGGCAGCTCGGCCGATGCGCCGGCCAATTCGGTGTCATTGAACTGCATGCCTGCTCCTGAAGCGCAATCGCAACAGCTTATACCCCGGGACGCTCAGGAACTGAGCCACTGGGTTCGTCAAGCGCCCTGCGCATCGACAGGACCTTGCTGCGCACCAGCGCGGTCAGCGGGCCATCGTCCTTCGCGATTCGAACCTGATCACCATGGCGCAGCACATCCATCGAAAGCTCTTTCGGATCGTTGTAGGGCAGCGTGAGCAGATAGCTGCCATCGCGCGCCCAGACGGCCTTCTGATCCGGATGCCATTCCTCGCGTGACACCCATTGCGCCGCATCGGCCGCAAATTGCAAGGTCACCTGATGCGCGGCCTTGCCAGCGAACGCGCCATATCCGCCATCGAGTTCGGCCTCGACCGTCTTGAGCGACACATCCTTCGCCCGCTGCTCGATCGCGCTGGCCTCTTCGATTGCGTCCATCGAAAAGCGCAGCAGCCGATCGCGGGTATGGCACCAGGCATCGAGGTACCAGGTGTTTCGATAGTGGGTCAGGCGCTGAGGTGACACATCGCGCTCGCTGACCTCCCCCCGGCTGCGAGTGAGATAGCGCATCCGAACCCGACGCCGCTGCAGCAGGGCCTCGCCGACCAGCTCGAAAAACTGGCTCTCGACCGGCCGCTTGCCGGCATTCACGATCTTCACGCGCTTCAGGAGGTCCGCAGCTTCGGCCTCGCCGGTGCCCAGAATCTGATGGATTCGGTCCCGCAGGGGCTGCAGGTGCCGGCTGATCACACCGTCCGCATCGAGTTCACTCAGCAGCTGATCGGCCATCAGCAGGGCATACAGCTCGCGCTCGCTGAACCAGAGCCCGGGCAGTTCATGGCGGCTGCCTCGAAAGCCTTCTCCGAATCGATAGCCATTGAGAAAGCGGTCGTATTCGATCGGGGCGCCGAGCTGATCACGCAGGTATTCAAGGTCCCGCTTGAGCGTGGCAGCCGACACTTCGAGCTCATCGAGCAGGGTCTGGAAACTGACATGCCCGCGATTGCGGATGAGCATCTCGATCTTGTAGAGGCGGGCGGTCTTGGTCATGATCGGGCGACAGGGTCGCTCATGAGTTGAGCCACCGGAATTCTACCCAGACTGAGCAGCCACTTCCGTGAAACCGGATGCTGCCCGAGCGCAGCCCAGGACGTACACTCGAGGCACTGACAAGGAGACGGACATGGCGGACTACGACATCATCATTCGCGGCGGTGCCGTGCACGACGGCCTGGGCAGCGAGCCCATCGTCACCGACATCGCCATCCGCGATGGACGCATTGCCGCCATCGGCCCGATCACCGGCTCTGCCCGTGAGGAACTGAACGCACAAGGCCTGCTGGTCACGCCGGGCTTCGTTGACGTCCACACCCATTTCGATGGCCAGTCCACCTGGGAGAACCGCCTCTCGCCGTCTTCCGGCCATGGCGTGACTTCGGTGGTGATGGGCAACTGCGGCGTGGGGTTCGCACCCTGCAAGCCCGACCAGCGCGAGATTCTGGTCAAGCTGATGGAAGGCGTTGAAGACGTGCCCGAGGTGGTCATGACCGAAGGCATTCCCTGGAACTGGGAGACCTTCCCCGAATACCTCGATGCCCTGGAAGCACGCCAGTTCGACATCGACATCGCCGCACAGTTGCCGCACTCGGCGCTGCGGGTCTATGTGATGGGCGAGCGGGCCGCCACCCAGCAGCCGCCCACTGCAGACGACCTGGCCGAGATGCGCCGACTGACCGCCGAGGCCATTCGCGCCGGCGCGCTGGGCGTGACCACCTCCCGCAACATGCTGCATCGGACCAAGGCGGGCGAACTGGCTCCGAGCCTGTATTCCGAGGAAGACGAACTCGGTGCACTGGCCGATGGCCTGAAGGACGCAGGCCGTGGCGTCTTTCAGATCATTCCGGCGCCGATGGGCGATGCGGTCACCGAGTTCGGTGTCATGCGCCGCATTGCGCAGCGTTGCGGTCGGCCGCTGTCCTATTCGCTCATCCAGATGCCCACGGGTGATCCGAAGGCCTGGCGCCAGTCACTCGAGCTGCTGAGCGATGCGGCCACCGAGGGTCTCGACATGCGCGCCCAGATTGCACCGCGCCCGGTCGGCATGTTCTACGGACTGGAACTCACGTTCCATCCCTTTGCATACCACCCGAGCTACAAGGCGATCAGCCATCTGCCGCTGGCGCAGCGTGTGGCACGCATGAAGGATCCGGCCTTCCGGGCCCAGTTGCTGTCGGAATCA
>CAIXXI010000339.1 GCA_903923345.1 uncultured Burkholderiales bacterium
GCAATGCCATCCCATGCAGCACGGCGCGCCAGCGACTGCTGCGACTCCAGCGCGCCGCTGCACTTGACCCGCCGCGAGACCGGCGCGGCCGCTTCGTCACTCAGCAGCACCAGCTGTGCCTGCTGCACCAGGCTTCGATCCCGCTCGAGAAAATCGGGCGCCAGCCGCTGCGGTGTGGCCAGCGCAGCCGTTCGGTCGTAGACCACACCGACAGTGCCAAAACGCCCGATGAAAGCCGGGGCATCCATCGGCGAGCAGAACCACTGGATGGCGCCCGAAAAGCGATGGGCCAGTCGCCATGCGGGTTCACGGCCGTCAGCGTGGGCGGGCAACAAGGTCCGATCCAGCAAGGCTGCAACCGACGCCCGCGAGACATCCTCACGCCGGCCGAGCTCGACAGGCAGCAGCGGGACCGCCCGCAGCACATTGCGATGCGGCTCGCTCACCTGCAGCGTGGGCGCATCGATCGCGGCGTACATCGGTGCCTCCAGGTACAGCACCGGATGGTGACTGGCCAGCCGCGAGAAGAGCTGACGAGGGCGGTCTGAACCCGGCCCCCAGCGCATCGGTGAGTGCGCAAGGATCGGGCGACTGCGAGCCATGCGATGGGCTGGCTGCGCTGGCTGGGTACGACCTAAAAGGGCCAGATCAATCGGGCTGGCCCGATCGGAAACGGGATGAATCGACGGATGCATCATGTTTGGACTCGACAAAGGGGCGGGCGGTGCACGATGCAGCTGGCCCGGTCTGCGCAAGACAGGCAATCGATGTGCCCGTGTGGGCAAAGCGAAGCGGGTCATCCGGCGATGCGGTTGTCTCGTCGGCACCAGGTGCGTCACAATGGCCGGATGTGCCCTTCGATCAAGGGGCCTCAATTCAACAGAGTTCAACAGAGCTGACCCATCAGGAGACGATGATGAATGCGGTGACGCAAACCGAAGCACGCGAGCTGGCCCATTCGATGCCACTCGATCAGATCGACCTCTCCGATGCAGCGCTCTATCAGAACGACACCGTCTGGCCGTATCTGGCCCGCCTGCGCCGCGAGGATCCGGTGCATTACCGACAAGGCGGTGTGCACGGCGATTTCTGGTCGATCACCCGCTACAAGGACATCGTTGCAGTCGACACCAATCATCAGGTTTTCTCGTCCGACGCTTATCTGGGTGGCATCACGATCTTCCAGGTGCCCAAGGAGCAGGAGATCCGCCCGAGCTTCATCTCGATGGATCCGCCCAAGCATGATGAACAGCGCAAGGCGGTCAGCCCGATCGTGGCACCGGCCAATCTGGGCCGCCTCGAGGCGACCATCCGGTCGCGGGCGATTGCCATCATCGAGAGCCTGCCGGTGGGTGAGACCTTCAACTGGGTCGACAAGGTGTCGATCGAGCTCACCACCCAGATGCTGGCGACGCTGTTCGATTTCCCCTTCGAAGACCGCCGCCTGTTGACCCACTGGTCGGATATCGCCACTGCGATCCCGCCGATCGATCATCCGGATGCAGCCGCGATTCGCGCCAACCGGGATGCCGAGTTGATGAAGTGTCTGGGCTACTTCACCCGTCTGTGGAATGAGCGTGTGAATGCCGAGCCGGGCAACGACCTGATCTCGATGCTGGCGCATGCACCCGCCACCCGCGACATGAAGCCCCACGAATTCCTGGGCAATCTGATCCTGCTGATCGTGGGCGGCAACGACACCACCCGCAATTCACTGAGCGGCGGCATGCTGTTCATGAACCAGTTCCCCGAGCAGTACGAGAAGCTGCGCAACAACCGCGAACTCATCCCGAGTGCGGTCTCCGAGATCATCCGTTACCAGACACCGCTGGCCCACATGCGCCGCACCGCCCTGGCCGACCATGAGCTCAACGGCAAGCTGATTCGCAAGGGCGACAAGGTTGCGATGTGGTACATCTCGGGCAATCGCGACGATGAAGTCATCGACAACCCTGATGCATTCATCATCGACCGGCCGCGGGTGCGTCAGCACCTGAGTTTTGGCTTCGGCATTCATCGCTGCGTGGGCAATCGTCTGGCCGAGATGCAGTTGCAGATCCTGTGGGAAGAGCTGCTCAAGCGGCACCCGAAGGTTGAAGTCGTTGGCGAACCCACCCGCGTGCCCTCGTGTTTCGTGCACGGCATTTCGGCGCTGCCGGTGCGGATCCCCGGCTGATGCGACGCTGCTTGAACGGGCCGCAGGGGGTGCGCTCATGAGCGCCGGCGTGATCATCGTCGGCGCAGGCCACGCGGGCGGCGCCATGGCCGCCGCGCTGCGTCAAAACGGCTATGCCGATCCCATCACCGTGATCGGTGCAGAGCCGGTGGCGCCCTATCAGCGTCCGCCCTTGTCCAAAGCCTGGCTCAAGGGCGAGGCGCAGCAGGCCGATCTGCTACTGCGCCCCGACAGCTTCTATGCTGAAAAATCGATCGGATTGCGCACCAGCACCCATGTGGCCGCCATCGACCGCGCAGCCCGCACCGTGCGGCTGGCCGATGGCGAGGCACTGCCCTACGACCATCTGGTGATCGCCACCGGCTCCCGGCTGCGCAAACTCGATGTGCCGGGCATCGCCACACCGGGCGTGCTGGAGCTGCGCACCCTGGCCGATGCCGAACGGATTCGCAGTGCGATTCGTCAGGGCGTTCGCATGGCGATCGTTGGTGGCGGGTACGTCGGGCTGGAGGTGGCCGCGTCGGCTCGCTCGCTGGGTGCCGAGGTGGTGGTCATCGAACGCGAGCAGCGGCTGCTGGCGCGGGTCGCCAGCCCTGAGTTGTCGGCTTTTTTTGAGCGCCGCCATCGCGAGCAGGGCGTGTCGATCGAACTGGGTGCGAGCGTCAGTGGCTTCGAGGCCCGTGATGGTCAGGTCAGTGCGGTCCGCCTGGCCGATGGCCGCAGCCTGCCCTGTGAGGTCGCGGTGGTGGGCATTGGTGCCCAGGCCCAGGATGAGCTCGCCGTGCAGGCGGGCTTGAGCTGTCGTGACGGGATCGTGGTTGATGAACTCTGCCGCACCAGTGATCCCCTGATCCATGCGATCGGCGATTGCACGCAGCGGCCCTTGCCGCGCTATGGCGCCAGCATGCGGCTCGAGAGCGTGCCCAATGCGCTGGAGCAGGCCCGTCAGGCCGCAGCCGATCTGTGCGGCAAGCCGGCCGTGAAATCGGATGTGCCCTGGTTCTGGTCGGATCAGTACGATGTGCGCCTGCAGATTGTTGGTCTGCCCCGCGATGTGGCGTCCAAGGTGGTTCGGGGTGACCCGTCTGTCGGCAAGTTCTGTGTGTTCCACCTGGACGCTGAAGGGTGCTTGCAGGCGCTCGAGGCGGTGAACTCGCCGGGTGAGTTTGCGGCAGCCCGGCAATGGGTGGGCGCACGGCAGATCATCGATGCCACCCGCGCCGCAGACACCGGCCTCACACCGAAGCAGATCATTGCGGCGCCGGACCAGCCGACCTGACCCCGACCCGACTCGAATCTCAAACCATCCGGAGACCGGACATGCCCAAAGTCACCTTCATTGAACACACTGGAACCCGCCATGAGGTGGATGCCACCTCCGGGCTGTCGCTGATGCGCGCTGCGGTCGACAACAATGTGCCGGGTATCGATGCCGATTGCGGCGGTGAATGCGCCTGCGCCACCTGCCATGTCTATGTTGAAGGCGATTGGCTGGCCAAAACCGGTGAGCAGTCCGACATGGAGAAAAGCATGCTCGGTTTTGCGGCGGTCACTCAGCCCAACTCGCGGCTGTCTTGCCAGATCAAGGTCAGCCCGGCGCTCGAAGGCCTGGTGGTCTCGCTGCCTGAGGGACAGCACTGAGGGACAGCATTGAGGGACAGCATTGAGGGACAGCATTGGATTGCAGCACTGAATTGCAACACTGAGGGTCGGCCGACAGCGCCCGACCGATTGATTAAAAACCATCACAGGAGACTCGCAACATGAAGGCAGCCGTCTTTCACGCACCCAATCAGCCCCTGACCATCGAGGATGTCGAGATCGACAATCCGGGTCCGCGCGAAGTCCTGATTCGCACTTCGGTGGCCGGTCTGTGCCACAGCGACCTGCACTTCATCGAAGGCAAGTACCCGACGCCGGTGCCGATCGTGCTGGGCCATGAATCGGCCGGTATCGTCGAGAAGGTCGGCAGCGACGTGTCCTATCTCAAGCCGGGCGATCATGTGATCACCTGCCTGTCGGTGTTCTGCGGGCATTGCGAGTACTGCCTGACCGGTCACATGTCGATCTGCCAGACGCCCGAAGTCAAGATGCTGCCAGGCAAGGCCAAGCGGCTGCGCTGGAAGGGCGAGCACCTGAACCAGTTCACCAACCTGTCGTCGTTCGCCGAACAGATGCTGGTGCACGAGCATGCGGTCGTGAAGATCACGCCCGACATGCCGATGGACCTGGCCGCCCTCATTGGCTGCGGCGTGATCACCGGCTATGGGGCTGCGGTGCACACCGCCAAGGTCGAACCCGGCTCGGTGGTCGCGGTGGTCGGCTGCGGCGGCATCGGACTGGCTGCGGTCAATGGCGCCCGGATTGCCGGCGCCAGCCGGATCATCGCGGTCGACAAGGACCCTGCCAAGCTCGAGTTGGCCAAGACCTTTGGTGCCACCGACGGCGTGCTGGCCAGCGAGACCACCGCCAAGGAAATCATCGAACTCACCGGTGGCGGCGTGCATTACTCGTTCGAGTGCATCGGTCTGAAGCAGACCACCGAGATGTGCTTTGCGATGCTGCGTCCCGGTGGCACCGCGACCATCATCGGCATGATTCCGGTGGGCACCAAGATTGAACTGCATGGCCCTGACTTTCTGCGCGAGCGCCGTATCCAGGGTTCGATGATGGGTTCGAACCGCTTCCGTATCGACATGCCGCGCCTCATCGAGTTCTATCAGCAAGGCCGACTGCCGCTGCAGCATCTGGTGTCCGGTCGCCTCAAGCTCGATCAGATCAACGAGGGCTTTGCAGCGCTGGCCAAGGGCGGTGTGGCCCGCAATGTGATCGTCTTCGACACATGAGTGCAGTTCGCATTGCGAACCTGACCGTGCGCTTCGGCGCCGACGTGCTGGCGGTCGATGACTTCTCGCTCGACATCGCACAGGGCGAGTTCGTGTCGATCGTCGGCCCCTCGGGCTGCGGCAAGACGACGGTGCTCAATCTGCTCACCGGCCTTTTGCCGCTCGAGCGAGGCGACATCTCGATCCTTGGAAAGCGGCCGTTCGTGGGCAACCCGGACGTCGCCTACATGCTGGCGCGTGACAGCCTCATGCCCTGGCGCACGACCCTGGGCAATGCCAGTTATGGCGCCGAAGTGCGCGGCGTGGGCAAGGCCGAGCGCGAGGCGCATGCGATGGAGCTGCTGCGTCGGGTCGGTCTGGCCGGCTTTGAACACCGCTATCCCAAGGCGCTATCACACGGCATGCGTCAGCGCTGCGCCCTCGCGCGAACCTTCACGCTCGACTCTCCGGTCATGCTGATGGACGAGCCGTTCGGTGCTCTGGACGCGCAGACCAAGCTGCAACTCGAGGACCTGCTGCTCGAACTGTGGCGCGAGGAAAAGCGCACGGTGGTGTTCATCACGCACGACCTCGCCGAGGCGGTGGCGCTGTCCGATCGGGTCATCGTCATGAGTGCACGCCCCGGGCGGATCGTGGCGGACATTCCGATCGGTCTGCAGCGGCCCCGTTCAGTCAAGGCCCTGCAAAAAGACCCCGAGTTTCATCGCATCTATGCCCAGGTCTGGAGTGAGCTCGAGCGCGGCATTGCGGTCTCGGGTGGTGCTGCGTCTTCGGTGAATTCTCAGGCGGTGTCTGCATGAGCACTCAGGTCAAGCCTTTGCTCGCTGCTTCGGCGAGCACCGCTCAATCCGCTGCAGGCACGTCATCGCGCAATCTGCTCGGGCATGCGGCGTTCATCCTGGCTTTCATCGGTCTGTGGGAATTCTCATCCCGCCAGGAGTGGCTCAATCCAACCTTCTTCGGTCGGCCTTCCGGTATCGCGCAGTATCTGTGGAATGGTCTGGTCGTCGATCGAAAACTCTGGCTGGAGCTGGGCTACACGGTGGCCGGCACCTTGCTCTCCTTCGTGCTGGGCAGCGTGCTGGCGATTGCGGTCGGGCTGCTGTTTGCAATGTTCCCCAAGTTCGAGAAGGCGGCCGAGCCCTACCTGACCGTGCTCAATGCCATGCCGAGGCTGGCGCTTGCGCCGCTCTTTTTGCTGTGGTTTGGCCTGGGCATTGGCTCGAAGGTGGCGGTTGGAACCAGCCTGTCGTTTTTTATCGTGCTGGCCAACACCATCGCCGGCATTCGCGGTGTTTCGGCCGATCACATCACGCTGTCACGCAGCCTGGGTGCAACACCCTCGCAGCTCTTTTTCAAGGTGACGCTGCCCTCAGCCGTGCCGGTGATTGCATCCGGGCTTCGCCTCGGACTGATCTACTCGATGCTGGGTGTCATCGGCTCGGAGATCATTGCTGCTGAACATGGCCTGGGGCAGGTGCTGTCCTATCTGCAGTCCACCTTCAACATGAACGGCGTGATGGGGGTCACCTTGTTGCTGGCCTTTATGGGCCTGCTGGTGACGGCCGGCATGTCGCGCCTGGAGCGTTCGCTGCTGAAGTGGCAGTAGCCGGCCTCAGTACAAAAGGCCCATCAGTGCAGCGGTGATGCAGCTCGAAAGCAGGCCTGCCGCAATCGACTTCATGCACAAGTGGCCCACTTCAGCCCGGCGTTCGGGTGGCATGAGCGCGCCCAGGCCACCGATCATGATGCCGGCGCTGCCGAAGTTGGCGAACCCGGCCAGCGCATAGGTCATCAGCAATCGACTGCGTTCTGAGAGTGCCTCTGCGGGCAGGGCAGCCATGTCGATGTAGGCGACGAGCTCATTGAGCGCGGTTTTCTTGCCCAGCAACTGCCCGGCGGTGATGGCCTCCGACCAGGGCACGCCGGTCATCCAGGCGATCGGGGCAAAAACGAATCCCAGAATGCGCTCGGCCGACAGCGGCGCGCCGCCAATCGCGGGCAGCATGCCCAGTGCGGCGTTGACCAGATAAACCAGCGCCGAAAAAACGATCAGCATCGCGATAATGCTCAGCAGCAGTTGCAGGCCTTCGGTTGTGCCACGACCAATGGCCGCCATGGCGCTGGGATCTTCGCGATCGAGCGCCAACCGTTCGGGTTGCTGGCTCGACTCGGAGGGCACCATGAGGGCGGCCACCGCCAGCGCCACCGGAATGGCAATCACCGAGGCGGCGAGCAGGTGGGCCATCGCCTGCGGCATGACCGGGCGCAGGATCGTGGCGTACAGCACCAGCACCGTGCCGGCGATGGTGGCCATCCCGCAGGTCATGGTCATGAACAGTTCCCCGCGCGACAGCGTATTCAGCCAGGGCCTGACCACCAGCGGTCCTTCGACCATCCCGACGAAGGCATTGGCTGCGGCCGAGACGCCGACTGCACCGCCGATGCCCATCGTGCGCTGCAGGATCCAGGCAAAGCCCTGCACGATGCGCGTCAGGATGCCCCAGTGAAAGAGCAGGGCGGACAGGGCCGAGATGACCAGCAGCAAGGGCAGGGCCTGCGTGGCGAGCACGAAGCCAGCGGCCGGGTTGACCGGCTCATACGGTGTCGCGCCGCCTCCGAGGTGCCCGAAGACCAGCGCGGTTCCGCTGCGCGTGGCGGCCAGCAGGACGTCGAGCACCGTGTTGATCGACTCGACGGCCTGACTCACACCCGGCAGCCAGCGGAAGGCGGCACCCAGAACCAGCGCCAGGGCCATGCCCGAGCAGACCGTGCGCCAGTTCACCGCCTTGCGTCGCTCGGATACAAGCCAGGCCAGTAGCAGCAGGCCCAGTAATCCGAACGCGTTGTGCAGAACAGTCATGGCTTCGATCCGAGTTGGGCCCGGCAGGGCCCCTGGCGGCAAACGCCGCATTGAATCATGGCCGGGTCGTTCGCGTCGCGCCGAAGTGTCAACGCCTCAGGCGATAATCGCGCACGTTTAATTCAAGGCTGACCGCCGATACCGCCATGAACCTCGAGAAGGTGATCTTCGGATTTTTCGTCATCCTTGCCTGTGCGCTGAATTTCGGCTTCTTCCTGGGCGATATCGGCCGCCCCGAACTGCATCATCCGGGCGAGCTGTTCGCCGCGGTGGCGGTGAACCTGATCGCGCTGGTCCTGAAATTCGGTGATCGAACCCAACTCGGCGCGATACACCTGAGCACCAGTCTGGCGGCCTGCATCCAGCTGCTTGCGGCTGCCCTCTACTGGACCTGGGCGGCTCACATTGGCAAGGACGTGAGTGAGGTGGCTGCGATTGCAACCGTGGTGTCGCTGTCGGGCGGGGCCTTGCTGGCCAATCTGGTCTCGGTGGTGCTGCTGATCGGCGAGACCCTGCGCCAGGCGCGCTGAGTCAGTCGCCGCGACGGCTGCAATGGGTGATGTCCTCTTCCTGATCCTGCGTCGCCTGCGCGCGCCGCTGATCACGCTGATCGTGATCTATTCGGTGTCGATCGCCGGAATGGTTGCGATTCCCGGTGTCGATGATCAGGGCAATCCCTGGCGCATGGGCTTTTTCCATGCCCTTTATGTCATCAGCTACACCGCCACCACGATCGGTTTCGGCGAGCTGCCCTATCCCTTCACCGACGCGCAGCGCCTGTGGGTGATTGCGGTCATTTACCTGTCTGTGATCGGTTGGGCCTATGCCCTGGGGTCGGTGTTCTCGCTGTCGCAGGAACCGGAGTTCCGGCAGGCGGCTGCGCGCAGTCTGTTTGTGCGCAGGGTCGGTTTGCTGCGCGAACCGTATTGCGTTGTTTGCGGTTACGGCCGAAGCGGTCAGGCCATCGTGCAGGCCCTTGATGCGCTTGGCGTTCGCGTGATGGTCGTCGAAATCGATGCACAGCGGGTCAGCTCGATCGCGGTGCAACCCTTTCACCGCGCGCCTCTTGTGCTGGTGGCCGACGCAAGGCGTCCGGAAGTGCTGCGTGATGCCGGTATCGCCAAGCCCGAGTGCCGCGCGGTGATCGCGGTCACCAGTGACGACGAAGCCAACCAGTCGATTGCTATCGGCACCCGCGTGCTCGACCCGCAGACCCGCGTCATCGCACGGGTGATTGATCCGGTGGTGCAGTCGAACCTGGCCGATTTTGGTGGCATTCAGGTGATCAACCCCTATCAGACCTTTGCCGACAACCTCGAGGTGGCCTTCTCCGCGCCGGATCTGCTGCAGCTAGAAGAGTGGCTGACCGGCGCGCCTGGCAGCCAATCGATGGCGCCCCTGCGACTGCCGCGCGGACACTGGGTGCTGGCCGGCTATGGCCGCTTTGGCCGACCGATTGCCGAGGCGCTGCGCCGCACCGGCCAGACCGCCGAGGCCTTCGAGACCGGGGATTTGCCGACCCGCGATTACGATGCCCGGGTCAGACGCTACGAGAGTATCGAAGAGGGGCTGCGTGCCTGCGGGGCTGAACGCGCGGTGGGTGTTGTTGCCGGCTCGGCCAGCGACACGGTCAACCTCTCGATTGCGGTGATGGCGCGCCGCTGCAATCCGCAGGTGACGGTGCTGATGCGCCAGGGACGCGCGTTCAATGCCGCGCTTATCGAGGCGGCACGGCCCTCGCTGACTTTCGTGCAAAGCGACCTGATGTTGCATGAGGTGCTGCAGGCGCTGACCACGCCGCTGCTGGATCGCTTCATCAGCCACCTTCGCCTGGTCGATCCGCAGCAGGTGAGTCAGATTCGCACCCGGCTGGAGGCCACCGTGGGCCAGCAGGTGCCCAGTGTCTGGATGTTCGAGTGCGACCCGTCCCAAGCCGGGCTCAGGAGCGTGCTGTCCAATCCGTTCACGCCCCTGAGGCTTGATGAGCTGATGCGTGACCCGCGTGAACCCGGCAGCCGATTGCGTGCGGTGCCATTGATGGTCGTGAAAGGTGCGCCAGTGGCTTCGTCGGCGTCGCCTGATTCAGGCTCGCAGCCTATTGCTCGAGATGCCGCCAACCGCCTGCTGCGACCACGCGCAGGGTTTTCTGCCTCCGGGCCCGTGCGGCAGGCGATCGGTTCGGACATTGCACTCGATGCCGGCCTGCTGGTGCTGCCGGCTGAAGACACCGCGCTCGGGCCGGGTGACCGCATCCTGTTTGCGGGTGCGGATGGTGTCGAGGCCCTGCAGCGTCGCTATCTGCTCGATCCGGGGCCGATCGAGTTCGTGCGCACCGGCATCGATCCGCCGCGCGGCGCGCTCTTTCGCTGGCTTGCGGCCCGCCGCACCGCGCGGGCGGCGGCCGGGTCCGGGCCGCGCCGCGCCTGAGTGATGCTGAATTCGGCTGGCCTTAGCCGCCGATGGTTACACCGCCGTCGGCCACGATCGTCTGGCCGGTGATGAATGCGCCGGCACGGCTGCCGAGCATCACGGCGATGCCGCCGATGTCGTCCGCATCGCCCAGGCGACGCAGCGGCGTGGAGGCTTCGCGACGGGCCTTGCGCGCCGGATCCTCGTAGAGGGCCTTGGCGAAGTCGGTCATGATCAGGCCGGGGGCGATGCAGTTGACGCGAATGTTGTCCGGGCCCCATTCGCAGGCCAGGTTGCGGGCGAGTTGCATGTCGGCTGCTTTGGAGATGCAGTAGGCGCCGATCTCCGTGGAGCCCTTGAGCCCGCCGATCGACGAGACGATGATGATCGCGCCGTCTTTCTTGGCGACCATGTCCGGGCGAACCATCGTGCACAACCAGTGGTTCGAGAGCACGTTGTTGCGCATGATCTTCTCGAACACTTCGTCACCCATGTTGGCCGCCGGGCCGAAGTAGGGGTTGGACGCGGCATTGCACACCAGGATGTCGATCGGGCCAAAGGCGCGACGTGCGCCATCGACCAGGTTCTGCATGGCCTGCTTGTCGGAGATATTGGCCGGGATGGCGATTGCCTCACCGCCGGCTGCCTTGATCTCATTGACGACGGCTTCGCAGGCATCGGCCTTGCGGCTGGAGACCACGACCTTTGCGCCGTGCGCGGCCATGTTCAGGGCGATCGAGCGGCCGATACCGCGGCTTGAGCCGGTGATGACGGCAACTTTGCCGGTGAGGTCGAAAAGGGACATAGCAGGGTCTCCAGGGTCTGTGTTGATGGAATGGATTCGAAACGGCTTCAGGTCTTGTCGGGCTTGCCGAACAGGGCGTCGAGTCCGGCGCGGGCCTCGGCGTCGCGGGTCGCACTGACACGCTCCCAAGGATATTCCTCTGCGATCCGGTCTTCCCAGAATGACGCAGGATTTGGAGCGGACAGGAAACGCCTGGCGACTTCCTCGGGCACTGCCTTATATGCGCGGATGTCGCCGTTGGTGAATTCGATCTCAAGGCGGGATGAGCGGCCATCGTAGCCGGCAGATCGCAGGCGGTCGGTTTGCAGGGGCTGGCGTTTCATGAGGCTCTCCTGGACGGCGTGGCGCAAGCCGATCGGTCAGCGACCGACGACCAGCCCTTCACGGCGCGGATCGGCGCCACCCTGCAGGGTACAACGATGCGCGCGATCACATCGCCTGACGATGCCCTGCAGGCCGCTGGTCATCTCGATGAGCGCAATGTCATGGCCACGCTCGCGCAGCGGCGCAATCAGGGCACTTGGGGTGAGGCCCAGCTCCAGTTCGGTGGGGCCGTTGCGGCTGCCCAGGTTGGCAGCACTGATCGCTGTCTGAATGTCGAGCCGGTCGTTCAGCACGGCAACCAGTGTGCGTGCGACGTATTGAATGATCTGCGAACCACCCGGTGATCCCAGGCTCATTACCAGAGGGCCGATTGAATCGGCCTTGGGCGGTGCAGACCCTGCAGGCGTGTGGCCCGCCGCCGCGATGTGCTCGAACACCAGCGTAGGAGCCATCGAACTGCGAGGTCGCTTGCCCGGCTGCACCCGGTTGGCAATCGCACTGCCCTGGCCTTCGGGCGCAAACGAGAAGTCGGTGAGCTGGTTGTTGAGCAGAAAACCCCGCACCATCAACCGCGATCCGAAGGCATTTTCGATCGTGGTGGTCATCGCGATGGCATTGCCCTGTGCATCGATGATCGAGACATGCGAGGTGGCCGGCTGGGCGAGCGTGAGCTCGTTCAGGTGCGAGCGCTCGATGCCATCCGGAGCGCCAGGTGATGCGATGCCCATCGACCGCTCGCCGATCAGGGCGGCGCGACGGCGCAGGTACGCCGGATCCAGCAGACCGCGAGGCGGGGCGACGAACTCGGGGTCGGCGATGAATCGGTTGCGATCGGCGAAGGCCAGTCGACCCGCTTCGGCGAAGGCATGGACGCCGGCGGCGAGGGGTGCGCCCTTGCGGTCGTACAGGGCGGGTGATCCGGACTGCTCCAGGATGCCGAGGATCTGCGCCACCGCAATGCCGCCGGATGACGGGGGTGGTATGCCGCAAACCAGATAGCGCAGATAGGGCGCACAGATCGCCTGTCGCTTGCGCGGCTGATAAAACGCCAGGTCGTGCTCGCCCAACAGCCCCGGGTTCGTGGGGTGGCTGCGCACGGTGGCCACGATGTCGTGGGCGATCGGGCCGGTGTGCAAGGCCAGGCTGCCTCGGCGGGCGATCTGCTCTAGGGTGTCGGCCAGGGCAGGGTTGCGCAAGCGATGCCCGACGGGCCAGGGCCGACCTTGCGCATCATAGAAATACGCGGCGCTGTTCGGATCGAGACGCAGGTGACGGTCGCGCTGGAGCAGACCATTCAGACGCGGGCTGACCTCGAAGCCTTCTTTCGCGAGCCGGATCGCCGGTTCGAACAGGCGCGCCCAGGGCAGTCGTCCGTGTTGCGCGTGGGCCGCCTCGAGCATGCGAACGACACCCGGCACGCCGACCGATCGGCCACCGACGACCGCATCAAAAAAGGCCATCGGCTTGCCGTCCGGGCCAATGAACAGTGACTCGGTTGCCGCCTGGGGCGCGGTTTCCCGGCCATCCCAGGCCTCAACGCGACGGGCCTGCGCATCGAAGGCCATCAGGAAGGCGCCGCCTCCGATGCCCGAGGATTGCGGCTCGGTCAGGGTCAGCACCATCTGCACTGCGACGGCGGCATCGACCGCGCTGCCGCCCTGATCCAGGATCGACAGACCCGCCTGGCTGGCATGCGGATTCGCGGTGGCGACCATCGTTCGAGTCGCGGTCACGACATCGCGCCTGATGGATCCGGTGGCCGCTTCGGGCTCGGCCGGTGTGGCCTGCGCGTGTGCCGATGCGCACAGCGACCCACCGGCCAGCGTCATGGCGATCAGCATCGTGAGCCTGCGCCCGAGCATCCATGCACCTCATCACAGTCGAGCCGCTACTATACGCAGAGCCTTCCTGTCCCAATCGAGCCGGATCGACACCATGACCTCCAACACCAGTAAACACCTTAACGGGCTGCCCGTTGCGCAGCCCGGGATCGGCGAACTGACTGCTGCCATCGCCGAGGGGCGATCGAGCAGTCGCCTGCTGCTCGAAGAGGCGCAGCGTGCCCACGAACGCCATCTGGACTTGAACGCGATTGCGCATGTCGACTGGCCGGCTGCACAGGCTCGAGCCGATCGGCTCGATGCACTGGCCCGCGCCGGCTCACCCCTTGGCGCTTTGCACGGCATTCCGCTGACGATCAAGGATCTGTATGCAGTCGATGGCATGCCGCTGGCTGCGGGGTCGCGCGCGCAGATGCCCTCGCTCGGCGCCTCGGAGGCGGTGGCGGTGGCCCGATTGCGCGCAGCCGGCGCCCTGATCTTCGCCAAGACCAACATGCATGAAATCGCACTCGGTGCGACCGGCGAGAATGCCTGGACCGGCGATGTCAAGAATCCCCACGATCCGGCCCGTCAGGCGGGGGGATCCTCCAGTGGTGCTGGGGTTGCAGTGGCCACGGGTATCGGTGTGGCCGGTCTGGGCAGCGATACCGGCGGCTCGGTGCGCATCCCTGCTGCCTTCAGCGGCGTGGTCGGTTTCAAGCCGAGTTTCGGCGCGATTCCGCTGGCGGGTGCGTTGCACCTGTCCTGGACCTGCGATCACGCAGGCCCGCTGACCCGATCTGTCGACGACGCAGCGCGCCTGTTCGAAGTCATGTCGGGGCGCCGCACCGATCACGGTGCAGTGCCGCGCCGGCCGCGGCTGGCGGTGCCCGCAAAATGGCTTGCGCCGCGCATGAGCCATTCCATGGGGGCGTGGTTCGAGTCTGTGCTGGCCGGCCTGCGCAAGGACGCCGATGTGATCGATGTCGAGGCACCGGAATTGTTCGAGGCCTCGGCTCACTACACCGCGATCGTTCGTGCCGAGGCCGCCTATGTACATCGGGACGCGCTCGCGGCCGGCGGTTCGGGGTTTGCGCCGGCGGTACTGGCGCCTTTGCAAGCGGGTCTGCAGGTGTCGGTGGCGAACTACTTCGACGGGATGCGCCAGCGCGACGCGCTGCGGGCTGAGCTCGATGCGATCTTGCGCGACTACGACGCGCTGGTGCTGCCAACCACCGGTGTGCCGGCACCGCTGCGCGGTCAGACTGAAGTGCAGGTCGCATCCGGCGTCATGAGCACGCGCGATGCCGTGCTCGGCATGACCGCGCCTTACAGCTATGTGGGCCTGCCCACCATCAGCCTGCCGTGCGGTCAGGTCGACGGTTTGCCGGGCAGCCTTCAGGTGGTGGGTGCGCGGGATCAGGACGCGGCGCTGCTGGCCCTGGCCCGCTGGCTCGAAGGGTTATGGTCGTCGAGCCGGGGTGGCCTTCAGTATTCGTAGCCCATCTTCAGCAGCAGCGCGACGTTCGAACCGCTGCCTTTGGCGACACTCAAATTCACCAGACGCCCGGCTTCGGGTCTGAAAAGATACTGGACGCCTGCGCCCACCATCGGATACAGCTTTGTGCCGCAGTTTTGCTCGGCACCTTGCAGGCAGGCGACGCCGGCAAAGACGGTGGCGCCGTAACGCGACCCGAACCGCACCCGCCACTCGGTTTCAGCGCTGATCGAGCCCGGCGCCAGATATTGACCGCGGGTGTAGGGGCGCAATGTCACCGAAGACCAGGCTGCCTTCGGTGCGTCCGCGTGCCAGGTGGCCATCAGCCGTGTGGCCAGCACCGAGCGCTCATTCAGGGCTATGTAGTGGCGCCAGTTGGCCGAGTAGCCCTCGTAGTCGGCGCTGCCGCCTAACCCTTGTCTAAACAGCGTGGCCGATACCTGGGCGAGTGTGCCCTGCTGCGGCATCGTCTTTGAATCGCGGGTGTCGTATTCCAGAACCGGGCCAAGCCCTGACGACTTGGTGCCGGTCAGCCCGAGATTGTCCAGGATGAGATCGCCATTCGAGTCGGTCCCGCTGATTGTGTAGTTGCCGTACACCAGTTGAGCGCCCGCGTGCCAGGGGCCAGAGATGCGCATGGTGTAGCGCAACCAGAGGGCCTTCAGTTCGTCGGTCGTGGCAAACGGGTACCCCGAGCCCAGGAAGTCTTCGTATTCGTTGTTGATTCGACCGAATGCCGCTGCAGCCATCAGGTGGTCGCGGTCTGCGTTCCAGTAGGCCTGCGCGAATGCTGATGCAGTCCTGGAGTGCGATGACGAATAGTTGGCGGTGACAGCAAAAAGAGAATAGGAGGAGCCTGGATCAAGGCGCGTCGTATACCCGGCCATGCCACCGATTGACGAACCGAGTTTGGGAGTGGCCGACAGGGTCGGGACAAGGAGCCAAGGAGACTCGGCATGGGTGGGATTGGCAGCCTGTGCGAAGCAGGCCGAAGCCCAGGTGGTGCACAACGCGAACAATCCCGTCCGCAGGCGGCGTGCGAGCAGGCATTGCGCGGCCCGCCGGACGGTCGGGGCACTCGATGCCGTGATAGCAACGGGCTTTGCCTGGTGCAGAGATCTGATCAAAACGGAATCAAGCAACACGGGCATAGGCATAGGCATGGGCAGGGGCAGGGGCAGTGGCAGGGAGCGCCATACAAAAAAAACCGCAGGCGACGCATAGGTTGCCTGCGGACAGGGCCGCGGTGGTGTCACATCGTGAACCACCGCAGCGAGCTGACGATTTTAGGCCGTCAGTCGGATCAGCGCGGTGCCATTCGGATGGCGCCGTCCAGTCGGATGGTCTCGCCGTTGAGCATCGGATTCTCGAAGATCTGAGCCACCAGCTGCGCATACTCGGAAGGCGCACCCAGACGCGACGGGAAGGGCACCTGAGCACCCAGTGAATCCTGTGCTTCCTTAGGCAGACCCAGCAGCATGGGCGTGAGGAAGAGTCCGGGTGCAATGGTCACGACCCGAACGCCGTCCCGAGCCAGGTCACGGGCGATCGGCAGGGTCATGCCGACCACGCCGCCCTTGGACGCTGAGTAGGCCGCCTGGCCGATCTGGCCGTCGAAGGCAGCCACCGACGCGGTGTTGACGATCACACCGCGTTCGCCACCGGCGTTGGGTTCAGTCTTGACCATGGCAGCCGCAGCCAACCGGATCATGTTGAAGGTGCCGATCAGGTTGATGTTCACCACGCGGGCGAAGTCGGCCAGGTTGGCCGGGCCTTCCTTGCCGACCGTCTTGGCGGCCCGCCCGATGCCGGCGCAGTTCACCAGGCCGCGCAGGGTGCCCATGGCGGTCGCCGCCTCGACGACGGCCAGGCCATCGGCTTCGGAGGTGACATCACACTTGACGAAGCGCGCGGCCGCTCCAAGTGCTTTGACCTTCTCTGCGCCGGTGGCTTCATTGACGTCGGCGATCAGCACCTTGCCACCGCCGGCCACGATGGCATCGGCGGTGGCGCCGCCGAGCCCGGATGCACCGCCTGTGACGATGACGACCGTGTCCTTGAATTGCATGGTTCAGACCCTCGCTTTACTGGGCAGTGACTTCGACGCGACGGGCATCGCGCTCGTTGCCCGCATCCATCAGCATCGGCTTCTGGAGCACCAGACGGTCTTCCGACACGCCCGCCGCTTTCAGGACTTCCTGGACCATCTTGGCGCGGTTCTTGGCGAGTTCAGCATTCGCCTCGGCACCGCCGGTGGAGTCGTGGAAACCCGAGATCTGCAGCGTGTTGCCGGCACCGGCCTTGGCCCATTCGGCGACCTTCGCCAGCGTCGCGGCCGTATCACCCGGAACCGAGGTGGCGTTGCTGTCGAAGTAGACCACCGCACGCTCAGGACGGGCCAACGCAGCGGCGCCACTTGATGCGACTGCAGGGGCGGCTGCTGCAGCAGCGGATGCAGCCGGCGCCGATGTGCTGGCGGTGGCTGCTGCCGTGGCCGCGACCGGTGCAGCGCCATGACCCGATTTGTGGCCAGTGATCGCCGGACCGGCGATGACCGGCACCAGCAGGAGCGCCACGATGTTGATGATCTTGATCAGCGGGTTGATGGCCGGGCCGGCAGTGTCCTTGTAGGGGTCGCCCACCGTGTCACCGGTGACCGCTGCCTTGTGGGCCTCACTGCCCTTGCCACCATGATGGCCTTCTTCGATGTACTTCTTGGCGTTGTCCCATGCACCGCCACCGGTACACATCGAGATGGCGACGAACAGGCCCGTCACGATGGTGCCCATCAGCAGACCGCCCAGCGCTTCAGCACCGAGGAACACACCGACCAGCACAGGCACGATCACCGGCAGCAGCGAGGGCACGATCATTTCCTTGATCGCAGCCGAGGTCAGCATGTCGACCGCCTTGCCGTACTCGGGCTTGGCCGTGCCTTCCATGATGCCCTTGATCTCGCGGAACTGGCGACGCACTTCCACCACGACCGACCCGGCTGCACGGCCCACGGCTTCCATCGCCATCGCACCGAACAGGAAGGGCACCAGGCCACCGATGAACAGGCCGACGATCACGCGGTAATCCGACAGGTCGAACTTGAAGGCGTTACCGGTCGACTCCAGCGCATGCGTGTAGTCGGCAAACAGCACGAGCGCAGCCAGAGCGGCTGAACCGATCGCATAGCCCTTGGTCACCGCCTTGGTGGTGTTACCCACCGCATCGAGCGGGTCGGTGATGTTGCGCACCGACTCGGGCATACCGGCCATCTCGGCGATGCCGCCGGCGTTGTCGGTGATCGGGCCATAGGCGTCGAGTGCAACGATGATGCCGGCCATCGACAGCATCGAGGTGGCGGCAATCGCGATGCCGTACAGACCGGCCAGCTTGAAGGACACGATGATCGCCAGACAGACCATCAGAACCGGCCAGGCGGTGGACTTCATCGACACGGCCAGACCGGCGATGATGTTGGTGCCGTGACCGGTTTCAGATGCGGCGGCCACATAGCGAACCGGCTTGTATTCGGTGCCGGTGTAGTACTCGGTGATCCAGACCAGCAGACCGGTCAGGACCAGGCCAACCACGGCCGCGCCATAGATGCGCATCACCGAGTTGCCGCCGTCCAGCACATTGTCCGGAATCATCCATTGCGTGATCGGATAGAACGCAATCAGGGCCAGGACACCGGCCACGATCAGTCCTCGATACAGCGCGTTCATGATCTTCTGGCCCGGTTGCGCCTTCACGAAGGCGCAGCCGACGATCGAGGCGATGATCGCAAAGCCGCCCAGCGCCAGCGGGTAGGTGGCCGCTGCCATCGGGGCTTTGACCAGCATCAGAGCGCCCAGCAGCATGGTGGCAATCAGCGTGACCGCGTAGGTCTCGAAGAGGTCAGCCGCCATGCCGGCGCAGTCGCCGACGTTGTCGCCGACGTTGTCGGCAATCACCGCCGGATTGCGCGGATCGTCTTCCGGGATACCGGCTTCAACCTTGCCGACCAGGTCGGCGCCTACGTCTGCACCCTTGGTGAAGATGCCGCCGCCCAGACGCGCGAAGATCGAGATCAGCGATGAGCCGAAGGCCAGGCCGATCAGCGGCTTGATGACGTCATGCAGCGACTCGCCCGAGACGCCCTCGGCGCCGACGAGGTAACGGAAAAAACCTGCCACACCGAGCAGGCCGAGACCCACCACCAGCATGCCGGTGATCGCGCCGCCGCGAAATGCCACGGCCAGTGCATCGTTGAGACCGCGGGTGGCGGCCTGGGCGGTGCGCACGTTGGCTTTCACCGACACATTCATGCCGATGTAGCCGGCCAATCCCGAGAGAATCGCGCCGATCGCAAATCCGATCGCGGTTGTCATGCCCAGGCCGGGCACAAAGAGAATCACCAGGAAGAGCAGCACACCCACGATTGAGATCGCGCGGTACTGGCGGTTGAGGTAGGCCTTGGCGCCTTGCTGGATCGCGGAGGCGATTTCCTGCATTTTGGCGTTGCCGGCATCAAGTCCGAGAATCCATCGACTCGAAAAGATGCCGTAGAGAACTGCAATCGCGCCGCACAGCAAGGCGAGCGTGATGGCGGTGGATGAGGCTCCACTCATAGATGTGCTCCGTTCAGGGTAGTGACTCGTCGTTGTTATAGATATAGAGGCGTCGGCGCAGGCCGAGCAGCGGGCATCTTCGCCGAAAGTGGCCGCTTCTGGCAAGGCGCAGCGGTCCACAGATGACCGAATCGGTACTTGACCGTGTCAGTCAACAGCGGACCTTGCTCAGATGTTCAGCCCTTTGGGTCGGGCTGGGGCGATCAGCTCAGGGCGGTGAATGCCCGTTCCCGGATCTCGTCGACCGTGCCGAGCCCGGCGATCTTGCGGTACCGAGGCGCGTCTTGCGAGCCGGATGCCGCCCATTGGGAGTAGTACGCAACCAGCGGCCGCGTTTGTGCGTGATAGACATCGAGGCGGGTTCGAACGGTTGCCTCGAGATCGTCGTCACGCTGGATCAGGTCTTCGCCGGTCAGGTCATCCTTGCCAGCGACCTTGGGCGGGTTGAAGCGGACATGGTAGGTCCGCCCACTGGCGGCATGCACCCGGCGGCCGCTGATGCGATCGATGATGTCGGAATCGGGCACGTCGATTTCCAGGACGCAGTCGATTTTGACCTTCGCGTCTTTCATGGCGTCGGCTTGCGGGATGGTTCGCGGAAAGCCGTCGAAGAGATAGCCCTGGGCACAGTCCGGCTGGGTCAGCCGGTCTTTCACCAGCCC
>CAIXXI010000340.1 GCA_903923345.1 uncultured Burkholderiales bacterium
CTCGACATCATCGACTCTGACATGCCCAAGCGGGAGAAGGAGGCAGCGTTCAAAGAACCGGACGCCGCCCGCAAGGAGTTTATGCCTCCTTCAATCAGCTGTTCAACGAGGTGCCGCAAACACGGCATCCACCAGCGTCTCCCGTGCGGTCAGATGGCAGGGGCTTTAGGGAGCTGCGATTGCCACGCCTCCCCCGCCGAGGGCGCTTGACATCAAAAGCCGGCGTCACTAGTGTGGGTGTTACCTTGTATTCCTTGGTAACACCATGAAAACGCCGACCGTTGAGAAGCTACGCACTGGCTCAGTCACCATCAAATTGGACAACGCCGATCGGGACCGCATTGCGTCTCTAGCCGCGACAAAAAAGCGCACGCCGCACTATCTGATGAAAGAAGCCATCCTTGACTATGTGAAGAAGGAGGAAGCCCGGCAAAACTTCATCGCCGCCGCCGAATCCTCCTTCGAACACTACAAGGAGACAGGTCTTCACATCACGCTGGATGAGTTCAGTCACTGGGTCGACACGGTTCAGGACACACCTGATGCCCCCGTTCCTGCATGCCACAGGTAAGACTATCGGCGCGGGTGCAAGCTGACCTGTCCCGTTTGCATGCCTTCCTTGTTGGCAAAGATGTCAACGCTGCCAAGCGAGCGATGCTGGCCATCCGCGACGCATTCCGGCCGCTGACCCTGACGCCCAACATGGGCAGGCCCGTTGAGGACAGCGAAGACCTGCGCGAATTGGTCATCGACTTCGGCGCCAGCGGCTACCTGGCGCTTTACAGGTTCGAGCCTGCGTTGGATGCGGTTACGGTTCTGGCCGTGAAGCATCAACGTGAGGACGATTACGCATAACGCTGCAGAAGCCAGTCTCCCACTAGCCGCCCACCCAGCTGCCACTCTTGCCGCCGTGCTTCTCCAGCAGCCGTACATCCGTGATGGTCAAGCCGCGGTCGGTGGCCTTGAGCATGTCGTAACGGACGCGCTGCAGTTTTTATCGGCGAAATCGACTGCGCATTGCATCAGCTGCCTGCCGATTCCGCAGCCGCGATTTTCGCTTCGAAGTGGGCACCGAACCCCGCGATCTGCGAACAGGTACGGGCATGCAGAGAGACGATGTCGCCGATACAGCCGGTGAGGTAACCCTCGTGGATTGGCATGTGCAGTCTTGGATCAAACGGAAAACGGTTCGCTCGACATCATCGACTCTGACGTGCACACGCGGGAGAAGGAGGTAGCGTTCAAAGAACTGGACGCCGCCCGCAAGGCGCTTGACGCCTCCTTCAACCCGCTATTCAACGAGGTGCGTTAGCCGACTTGCGACGGGCCGCCATGCCTGCCAGCCCTAAGCCCAGCAGAGCGAGGGTGGCGGGGACGGGGACGTTGGCTTGACGTTGGTTGAGGGCTTTCAGGGCGTTATACTCAACTCGAGGGCCGTATTGAAAAGCACTCGACAGGTTAGACACAACAGTAAGGTCTGAAAGCGACTTTCCGTTCATCTGGTTGGCCGCGAGGCTGGAAAATCCCTCTGGTTTAAGTAAAAAACCTAACAGGTAGGGTGATTGAAAATCAGCAATGAAATAGGCAGCCACATAACTTGGCCCTATCTCAAGCCAAAGCATTGGGTTACTCCCATCGGTCCCCCCGAGTGAAAGGCGTAACGCGCCGTACACCGCAGAAGTCGGGTCTGGGTCAAGGTCCGTGGCTTGATCGTCATACGAGAAAACACCGGCGACGTCTGCCGGGCTGGAGCCAAACGGGTTGGTGACAGTGAAGTCATAGGTGACGGTGGCGGCCTGAGCCCCGCCGATCAAGCCCAGTGCCAGTGCTACAGATGCTGCGATGCGTTTCATGTTGCTCTCCTAGTGGGTTGAAAAGGAGTCGCGCAACAGGTCCTGTTCTGCTACACGGCTCACACATGCACTGGTGCACGCTGCATGCCAGGCCGTGAAAACCCTCACAGATCAGGCGTTTACATTCAAATTTGTTAGGCTGACGGTGTGACTTCGTAAAGCCCACCGACGTGACTTTTGTCACGCGTCGCTCAGGGGTGTTTGGTCTGGGGCGTGATCGTGGACAGGCACACAAGCCAGTCCCCGCTAGCCGCCCACCCAGCTGCCGCTCTTGCCGCCGTGCTTCTCCAGCAGCCGCACATCCGTGATGGTCATGCCGCGATCGGTGGCCTTGAGCATGTCGTAGACCGTGAGCAAGCCGACCTGCACAGCGGTGAGTGCTTCCATCTCCACCCCGGTGCGGCCCTCGCATTCGACGGTGGCGGTGCAGATCACGGCGCACGCCGCCTCATCGAGATCGAGTTCGACCGCGACCCGGGTGAGTGCGATCGGGTGGCACAGGGGAATGAGGTCGGCGGTGCGCTTGGCACCCTGGATCGCAGCGATGCGGGCGATGCCCAGCACGTCGCCCTTTTTGGCTGACCCGGAGCGGACCAGATCCAGCGTGGCTGACTGCATCAGGATGCGGCCCTGCGCGATGGCCACACGCTGAGTGATGGCCTTGCCGCCGACATCGACCATGTGGGCGCGGCCGGCCGAATCGAAATGCGTGAGCGGGCTTTGCGCCGGTGCAGTCACCGTGTGATCGGCTTTCGCCTCGGTGGACGAAGCGCCGGACGGCGGCTGCTGAAGTTGAAACGGCATGTTCGCGTTCATGGTCAAGGCGGCGGTGCGGCCTATCATAGCAAC
>CAIXXI010000341.1 GCA_903923345.1 uncultured Burkholderiales bacterium
AGCAACTGCCCGCCTGCGCCGAGAATCTCGAACTTGTAGCGGGCGCTGTGGCCCACGTCGGGCAGAAAGATCTCCCAGATGCCTGCTTCGCGGCGGCAGCGCATCGGATGGACCCGCCCATCCCAGCGATTGAAATCGCCAACCACGCTCACGCGGCGTGCATGGGGCGCCCAGACGGCAAAGGCGGTGCCCTGCACGCCGTCGATCGTGCGGGCATGTGCCCCGAGTACCTGCCAGGCCCGCCAGTGCCGACCCTCGGCAAGCAGGTGCTGGTCGAGTTCGCCCAGCACCATGCCGAATCGGTAGGGGTCCTCGATGATCTGTGGGGTGCCGCCCTCGTTCGGGGTCAGGCGCAGCCGGTAGGTGAATCGACCCTGCGGCGCCTGCACCGGACCGCTGAAAAATCCGTTTGCCTGCATCGGCAGGGCGCCACGGGATTGGCCCTGCGCATCGATCACCTCGATGTGTGCAGCACCGGGCTGCAGGCAGCTCACGCGCCACAGGCCGGGTTGTGTCTCATGCAGGCCGAGGACGCGGAAGGGATCGTCATGAGCTGCCCGCAGCAGGGTCTCGATGGTGTCGCCCGGTGCTGCAAGTTGATTGCCGGCTTGCGCCGGTTCGCGTGAATGGGGCTCGTTCATGGCGGATTCGGATTCGGTGCGCATCAGCCGATGTAGGCCTCGGCCGCATAGCGGCGCATCATGCGTTGGGTGTTGAAGTAACAGGCGACCTTGGCGATGGCCTGGCGCATCATCCAGACCCACTTTTCGCGGTCATGGTGATAGATCGGCAGCACCA
This sequence comes from uncultured Burkholderiales bacterium, assembly GCA_903923345.1. GTDB lineage: Bacteria > Pseudomonadota > Gammaproteobacteria > Burkholderiales > Burkholderiaceae_E > UBA4615. The sequence goes on from CAIXXI010000341.1 coordinate 799, forward strand.
CCTGCTCGAGTTTCTGGTACAGGTCCTCGGCGCTGGCGACCCGAGCGCCGCCCTCGTGATGACCCGCTTCGCCATCGCGGCCGATGGCCCATCCGGTCACGCCCTCGATGCAGGCCTCGAGCCACCAGCCATCGAGCACGCTGAGGTTCAGCACGCCATTGAGTGCAGCCTTCATGCCACTGGTGCCTGAGGCCTCCATCGGCGGGGTGGGCGTGTTCAGCCAGATGTCGACGCCTGCGATCAGAAAACCCGCCAGTCGGGTCTCGTAGTTCGGCACGAAGACGATCTTCAGCTCCGGCGCGAGGCGTTCGATCTGGTCGTGGATCTGCTGGATCAGGGCCTTGCCGGGCTCGTCGCTCGGATGGGACTTGCCGGCCAGTACGATTTGAAAGGGCAGGCTGGCATTGATTCGCCGCAGGCGCTCCAGATCGCTGAACAACAGGTCAGGGCGCTTGTAAGCCGTCATGCGACGGGCAAAACCGATCAGCGGGCGGTCATGATCGAGGCCGACGCCGGTGCGCCGCGCCACCTCGGTGATGAGGTCGGCTTTGGCATGCTGGTGTGCGGCCCAGACCCGTTCCGCCGAGAGCTGATCGGCCCTGACCATCATCTCGGGTTCGAAGGCCCAGGACGGAAACTGCTGATTGAACAGATCACGCATCGCCGGATGGGCCCAGGTCGGCAGATGCACGCCATTGGTGATGGCGCGAATGTCGTAGCCCGGGAACATGCGGGTGGTCGTCTGGGCATGGCGCGCGGCCACCCCATTGACGAAGCCGGACAGGTTCAGCGCCATGCGGGTCATGTTCAGGGCGTCGTCGCCGGCGATGAGCCGCACCTGCGCGGTGTCGACGTAGCCCTGCAGGACATGCTCGAACAGACCGTAGTCGAAACGGTCATGACCAGCCTCGACGGGGGTGTGGGTGGTGAAGATGCAGGCGTCGCGCACGGGGGTGAGCTGGAACTTCACCCGCTCGATCGCAACTTGGTCCGGTTGCAGCGGATAGCGGCGCAGCAGGTCCAGCGCGAGCAGTGCGGCGTGGCCTTCGTTCAGGTGGTACTTCCTGATGATGAAGCCCAGCGCCTGCAGGATGCGCAAGCCGCCGATGCCCAGAACCGCCTCCTGTTTCAGTCGGTAATCGATACCGCTTCCGTAAAGCCGCGCGGTGATCGACCGATCCTCGAGCGCATTTTCATCGAGGTTGGTATCCAGCAGCAGCACCGGGATGCGCGAGCCCATCGGGCTGGAGAGTACATGCAGCCAGGGCCTGACCCAGACCTCTCGACCTTCGATCAGCACCGCGACCTTGGCGCGCAGCGGTGTGGCGAACTCGGACGGATTCCATGGGTCGGCATGCTCGATCTGACGGCCGTTCGCATCGATTTCCTGGCGCAGGTAGCCCTGACTGCAGACCAGCGTCACGAAGACCACCGGCAGGCCGAGGTCGGCGCAGGACTTTGCGGTGTCGCCAGCCAGCACCCCCAGCCCGCCGCTGTAGGTGTGCATCTCCGGTCGAAGGGCCATCTCCATCGAGAAGTAGGCGATGCGGGTTCCAGCCAGAAACGGACCGATGGTCTGGACAGCGGGCGGATCGGCGAGGGTGTTGTGATACAGCAGGTGCATGGTCGGGCTTCCAGGTCGAGGCAGACGCTGCTGAAGGGGCATCTTCAAACCGTCGCTGCTGAGTCCGTAGAATCGTCGGTCCACCATAGCAGAGGAATCTGACATGCACCCTTCCGTGAATGATGATGTACAGGTCTCGATTGAACGCGCGCAACTCGACTCGCTCGTGCCGCCCGTCACGCTGAATCGCCGCGGTTTCGTGGCCGGCTCGCTGGCTGCGGGTTTTGCAGCCAGTGTCGCGCCCACCGGAGACTTGCTCGCCCAGGTCATCACCACATCGACGGAAGGTTTGCGGACCGGGGAAGTGCGTATCCCGACCAAGGACGGCAATCAGATTCCCGCCTATTTCGCCACCCCGGCCAATCGGGCCGGCGCGCCCACGATTCTCGTGGTCCAGGAAATTTTCGGTGTGCATGAGCACATCCGCGATGTCTGCCGTCGCCTGGCCAGAGAAGGCTGGTATGCGATTGCGCCTGAGCTGTATTTCCGTGACGGTGACCCCGCGAAGTACGACTCGGCGGCTCACATCGTGCAGGTGCTGGTGCCGAAGATCACTGACGCGCAGGTCATGGCCGACCTCGATTCAGTCGCCAACTACGCCCACTTCAATGGGGGTGATCGCAGCCGCCTGGGCATCACCGGCTTTTGCTGGGGCGGTCGCATCGTCTGGCTCTATGCCGCGCACAATCCCGCAGTCAAGGCAGGTGTGGCCTGGTACGGTCGCCTCACCGGCCCGACCAATGCCGCCAACCCGAGCAACCCCTATGACATCGCCGGCAAGCTGTCCGGACCGGTGCTGGGCTTGTATGGCGGCGCAGACGCCGGAATTCCGGTGGCGACCGTTGATGAAATGAAGACACGCCTGGCCGCTGGAAATGCCGCCTCGAAGGCCTCGTCCTTCGTGGTCTACCCGGATGCACCCCATGCCTTCCATGCTGACTACCGCCCGAGCTATCGCAAGGACGTGGCAGCCGACGGCTGGAAGCGTGCGACCGAATGGTTCCGCGCCAACGGAGTGGCCTGACCCGCATGAACCTGCGCAAGGACTCGACTGATCAGCAGCGACGCCGGGCCCTGCGCGGCCTGGCAGTGGTGGGTGCGCTGTCCCCGAATCTCGCCAGCGCGCAGCCGGCGGCAAACGACTGGCCGACGCGGCCGCTGCGAATCATCGTGCCCTTCGGTCCAGGCAGCACACCTGATGTCTTTGCCCGGCTGATTTCCGAGCGGCTCTCGCCGGTGTTGCGTCAGCCGGTGCTGGTCGAGAACCGGATCGGTGCCGGTGGCAATGTCGGCACCGATGCGGTGGCCAAGGCCGCCGCCGATGGCTACACCGTGGGGGTGTCGATCACCGGGCCGCTGGTCAACAACACCGTCCTGTACCGGTCGATGCCCTATGACCCGTTCAAGGACCTTGCGCCGGTCACGCTCGGTGCCCACCAGCCCAACGTGCTGGTGGTGTCATCGGCGCTGGGCGTCGAGACCCTGCCGCAGCTGCTGGATCTGCTGCGGCGCAAGCCCGGTCAGTTCAACTATGCCTCGGTGGGCGCCGGCACCGTGTCCCACCTGTCGATGGAGCTGATCAAGGCCCGCACCGGCACCTTCGTGGTCCATGTGCCGTACAACGCCTCGCCGGCCGCCGTGCTGTCGATCCTTCAGGGCGATACCCACATGGCCTCTCTGGCGCCACTGGCGGTCATGCCCCAAGTGCAAGCCGGCAAGCTCAAGGCGCTCGCCGTGACCACCCGGGAGCGTTCGGTGTTTGTGCCCGGTGTGCCGACCTGCCGCGAAATGGGTCTGCCCGAAATCGAAGCCACAGCCTGGCTCGGTGTCGTGGCGCCGGCTCGAACGCCCGCGCCGATCATCGCGCGGCTGAATGCCGAAATCGTCGCGATCCTCAAGGATCCGGCGGTCGTCGAGAAGCTTCGTGCGGTCTACATGGAGCCTGCCGGCGGCACCCCGGCCGCCTTCGCCGCCTTCATGCAGGACGAGCTGCGCCGCTGGGAACCGGTGATCCGACGCAGCGGGGCCAGCATCGATTGATTCGCTGGAGCCGGTGCTGCGCGCATCGCTTCGATGCACGTGCGGCTCGGTATACTGGGCGGTTTCGCTTCCACTGCCCGGAGCCACCCTGATCCTGTCGTCCATCCTGATCGCGACCATCCTGTCCGGCGTTGCGTCCGTGCTGGCGGCATCCTGGCTGTCGAGTGGCGCACTGGCTAATTGGCTGCCGCGAATGATCAGCCTCTCAGCCGGCGTACTGCTGGGCGCTGCTGTGTTGCAGTTGCTGCCCGAAGCGATGGAGTCGGGGGCCAGCATCAAGGGATTGAGCTGGGCGCTGCTCGCCGGATTCGTCGGGTTTTTTCTGCTGGAAAAGACGGCGCTGATCCGGCACAGCCATCACCATGAATCCGATGGGCATGGGCACCATCACGGCCATGACGAACAGGAGGCGGGCCCCGGCGGCATGCTCATCCTGGTGGGCGACTCGATTCACAATTTTGCTGACGGTATTTTGATCGCCGCAGCCTTCATCACTGACCCGCAACTGGGCTGGCTCACCGCCGCAGCGATTGCTGCACACGAAATTCCCCAGGAAGTCGGCGATTTCATCGTGCTGCGCAATGCCGGCTACTCGAAGCAGCGGGCGCTGCTCTACAACGTGCTGTCAGGGCTGTCGGCGGTGCTGGGAGGTGTGCTGGGGTACTTCTGGATCGAGTCGATGAAGGGCGCCATGCCCTATGTCCTGATCCTGGCGGCCAGCAGCTTTATCTACATCGCCCTGGCCGACCTGGTGCCCGATATGCAGCGCAAACGCCTGCTGGGTGAATCGGCGGTACAGGTCGTGCTCATGCTGGCCGGCATTGCGCTGATCGCGCTGCTCAGTGCCCAGCTCGACGCGCACTGAGCCGTGCACTGAGCCGTGCACTGAGCCGTGCACTGAGCCGTGCACTGAGCCGTGCACTGAGCCGCGCCGCTGGGCGCGGTGCGTTCACCTTTTTGTTTGGCTCAAGGCGCGCTGGTGGTGGCCACAGGGCGGGACGGGTCGCTGCACCATTCGCTCCAGGAACCCCCGTAGAGCGCCGCACCGTCAAGCCCGGCATGGGCCATGGCGAGCAGGTTGTTGCAGGCGCTGACCCCCGAGCCGCAGCTGTTGATGACCTCGGATGGCGCACGCCCTGCGAGCAGGGCATCGAATTCGGCACGCAGCACGGCAGCCGGCTTGTACCGACCGTCCTCGCGGACATTCAGCGCCCAGGGGCGATTGAGTGAACCGGGGATGTGCCCGGCGACCGGGTCAAGGGTCTCGTTTTCACCCCGAAAACGGTCGGCCGCGCGGGCATCGATGATCGTGCGCTGACCGCTGGCGCTGGCCGCACCGACCTCGCTGACCTCGACCAGCGTGGCCCGTGGCGGACGAACCGACAGGTGGCCGACCGGGCGGGCCCTCGTCGGTTCGGCGCTCAACGGAAAGCCGGCACGCTTCCAGGCGTTGAGGCCGCCATCGAGCACCGCAACAGCGCTATGGCCGATCCAGCGGGCCATCCACCACAGCCGTCCCGATGCGGTTCCGCCCACGTCATAGACCACCAGTTGAGTGTCGTCCTGAAGCCCGACCGATTCGAGCAGGGTGCGGACCGATTCGGGCGAGGGCATCGGATGCCGGCCATTGAGTCCGGTGCGGGCTGCGGACAACTGGCTGTCCATGTCGATGAAGTGTGCACTGGGAATGTGCTGTTGCGCATAGGCCTGGGCACCGGCCCGTGGATTGGCCAGGTCATAGCGGCAGTCGACGAGCAGGCAACGGTCGATGGATTCGGCCAGTTCTTCGGCACTGATGAGGGTGGTCCAGCTCATGTCTGAATGCTCCGGGGTGATCGAATCGAATGGAGGCGAATCGAATGGCGGCGGCCCCGATGGGGCCGCTGCCTGGGTCAATCCTTGGGCAGATGCTTGCGCAGGAACTCATGGAAGTGCTGCATGCCATCTTCCATCGGACTCTGGTATGGGCCCACCTGGTTTTCACCGCGCTCCAGCAGGACCCGCCGTCCGGCATCCATTCGCTCGGCGATTTCGTCGTCTTCGGTACAGGTTTCCATGTAGGCCGCCCGCTCCGCCTCGACGAATTCGCGCTCGAACAGCACGATTTCCTCGGGGTAGTAGAACTCGACGATGTTCGTGGTGTGACGCGGGCCGCGAGGAATCAGATGCGACACCACCAGCACATGCGGATACCACTCGATCATCACGTTCGGGTAGTAGGTCAGCCAGATCGCGCCATGCTCGGGCGGCTTGCCGCCGCTGAACCGGAGCACCTGCTCGTGCCAGCGACGGTAGATCGAGCTGCCCGGCTTGCCCAGCCCCTGATGCACACCGACCGTCTGCACTGACCACCAGTCGCCGAACTCCCAGTTGAGGTCACCGCATTCGACGAACTTGCCCAGGCCCGGATGGAAGGGCTCGACGTGATAGTCCTCGAGATAGACCTCGATGAAGGACTTCCAGTTGTAATGGCACTCATGGACCTCGACGTGATCGAGCATGTACTCGGAGAAGTCGAGCTTGCCCCTGACCCCGGCCCGTTCGAGGTCGGCTGCGACATCGCGCTGACCTGAAAAAAGCAGCCCGTTCCAGTTCTGCAGCGGACTCTTGCCCAGGTTCAGGCAAGGCTGTTGCTCGAAGTGCGGCGCACCGAGCAATTGCCCGTTCAGATCGTAGGTCCAGCGATGCAGCGGACAGACGATGTTGGTCGTGTTGCCGCGCCCGTTGAGCATGACCGCCTGCCGATGGCGACAGACATTGGAGAGGAGTTCGATCCCCTGTTCTCCCCGCACGAGCAGCCGGCCCTCCTTCTCGGCCGGGAGTGCAAAGTAATCGCCCGTGTTCGGCACCATCAGTTCGTGACCGATGTAGCCGGGGCCTTGTCTGAACAGAATCTCGATTTCGCGCTGATACAGCGCCTCATCGAAATACGCCGAAACCGGAAGCTGGGCTGCAGAGCGCTGCAGATGGGCCCGACGCCCGATGTCCGACATGGTTCGACCTCCTGTGTGAAAGTGCTGCGTGGGTGATCAAAACGGCCGTGCAGAGATGCTGCCGGTCGGTGAGCAAAAAAGGCCGGGAAGGATACCCCCGATCTGCCGCGCTGGGAACCTTTTCTGGCAAGCGGCGGTCGACATCGGGCGGGACGGTCTAAAATCGGGAATAACGACTTCATCAGGGGGCGGACCTGCAAGAGGTGTCCGCGATGCCACATGGCCACAAGCAAAGCTGCTGCGCCAGCATCCTTCGAGGATGCTCTGGCGGAACTCGAAACACTCGTCCAGACCATGGAGTCGGGCAGTCTCACGCTTGAGCAGTCTCTGGAGGCCTATCGGCGCGGTGCCCACCTGGTCGGATTCTGCCGTGACAACCTGGCCCGCGTGCAGCAGCAGGTCAAGGTTCTGGAGGGCGATCTGCTCAAGCCCTTCGACACTGAAACCGCATCCGAGTCCTGATGAGCGCACCCACCTTCTCAGCCCCGATTCCCGATTTCAGTGCCTGGTCGGTCGATGTACAGGCGCGCACCGAACGCTGCCTCGAGGGGCTGCTGCCAGCGGTGGTGGGCACCGATGCGCTGGGGCGTCTGCACGAAGGCATGCGCTATGCCGTGCTGGGCGGCGGCAAGCGGGTGCGCCCACTGCTGGCTCACGCAGCAGGCGAGCTGACCGGGGCGTCCCCGCAGGCCCTTGATCGGGCCGGATGCGCAGTGGAGCTCATCCATGCCTACTCCCTGGTTCATGACGACATGCCCTGCATGGACAATGACGTGCTGAGGCGCGGCAAGCCGACGGTTCATGTCGCCTATGGCGAGGCCATGGCGATGCTGGTGGGCGATGCCCTGCAGGCCCTCGCGTTCAAGGCGCTGGTGTCCGCCGGGCCGATGGGTGTCGAGCCGCAAGCCCTCATGCGCATGACCGACGAACTGGCCGATGCGGCCGGCTCGATCGGGATGGCCGGTGGCCAGGCAATCGACCTGACGGCCGTCGGCGAGACCCTGACCCGCGCATCGCTTGAGGACATGCACCAGCGCAAGACCGGTGCAATGCTGCGCGCCTCGGTGCGGCTGGGCGCCTGGTGCGGCGCTTCGCTGGGGGAGGCCGACCAGCGACAACTCGATGCGTACTGTGCGGCGATCGGTCTGGCCTTTCAGGTGGTCGACGATGTGCTGGATGTTCAGGCTGACAGCGCCACCCTGGGCAAGACCGCCGGAAAGGACGCCGAGCACAACAAGCCCACCTATGTGTCGCTGCTCGGCCTGGCGGGCGCCCAGGATCTGGCCCAGACGCTGCGCGGCCAGGCACATGCCGCATTGTCAGGATTTGGCACGCGCGGCTCGCGGCTGGCCGAGTTGGCTGACCTGATCGTGCTGCGGCGCTCTTGACGGCCTTCGCACACGGGCGAATCATCGAACACCCCAAGGGAATTGACGACGCAATGAAACCATCAGACTCGCTGCTCACACAGGTCAACGAACCGGCAGACCTGCGCAAGCTCGAGCGCTCGAAGCTGCCGGTGCTGGCAGACCAGCTGCGTGCTTACATCCTCGATTCGGTCTCCCGAACCGGCGGCCATCTGTCCAGCAATCTGGGTACGGTCGAACTCGCGGTTGCCTTGCACTATGTCTTCAACACGCCGCGTGATCGGCTCGTCTGGGACGGCTCGAACCTCAACGTCTATGGGGTAATTAACTCCACGGCAGGCGGCACGCTGGCAGGGTGGAACATCGGACAGTATACGCTCGATTCCGGGGCAACAACCACCTATGTTCG
>CAIXXI010000342.1 GCA_903923345.1 uncultured Burkholderiales bacterium
CGAATCGCCCCGGGGTGCCCATCCGCGCGATGAAGTCCTGCGCGGTTTTCACATCCTTGCGCATCAGCGCGATCGAAACGCCGGAATTGAACGCGCCCGACAACATGAACGACTCGACCTTGTGTTCGGTGGTGTTGTTCTTCCCGCTGGAGGCATTGAAGACCTGATTGACCAGATGAGGGTCGATGCCGAAGGACTCGGCGGCGACCAGTGCCTCACAGGCGGCCAGCAAACCCGAAGCCGAGACATAGTTGTTGAGCGCTTTCACCGCATGACCGGCACCGGCCGTGCCGACATGAACCAGGGTCTTGCCCATGGCCTCAAGCGCACCCCGAACCCGCTCGACCGGCGCCGCTTCGCCACCGATCATGATGGCCAAGCTGGCGTCGACGGCCCGACGCACGCCACCGGAAACCGGTGCATCGACGAAACCGATACCGAGCGCCGACAGTCGTGCGGCATTTTCACGGGAGCAGACCGGGTCGGACGAGCCCATGTCGATCAGGATCTGGCCGGGCTTGAGCGCCTCCGAAAGCTTCTGCGTCCACAGCAGCCCATCGACGATCGAGCTGTCAGGCAGCATGAGGATCAGCGCCTCACAGCCGGCGGCGACATCGGCCGCGCTGCGGGCTGCACTGAAACCGGGCTGGTCCGCGAGGCTTGAGACCGCAGCCGCATTCAGGTCGAAGCCGGTGACCGAAAAGCCCGCTCTGAGCAGATTGCGCACCATCGGCACGCCCATCTGCCCCAGCCCGATAAAGCCGATGCGCAAGGCCGCCATGATCAGATCCCCATGTCCTTGAACACTTCCTTGGCATTGCGGAAGCTGTCGATGGCCGCCGGCACACCGCAGTAGATCGCGGTCTGCAGGAAGACCTCCTGGATGTCGTCCTTGGTCAGGCCGTTGTTGATCGCTCCGCGCACATGCAGCTTCAGTTCATGCGGCCGGTTCAAGGCCACCAGCATCGCCAGGTTGATGATGCTGCGGGTCTTGCGATCGAGGCCCGGGCGGTTCCAGATCTCGTTCCAGCAGTACTCGGTGACCAGCTCCTGCATCGGCATGTTGAAGTCGTCAGCCGCCTTGAGCGAGTTGTCGACGTACTCGGCGCCCAGCACTTCGCGGCGGGTCTTGAGGCCTTGTTCGAATGCATCCTTGTTCATGCGGTGTCTCCTGTCGGGTTGGGTTGGGGCTGCAAAAAGCCGTCGTCAGCCGTCGGCGGATGGCCGGGGCCGATTGTCGATCATTATCGGGCGGTGTCGGCCGGTGCTGCCCACATCCCGGACCCTGCACCGGATTGAATGAAAACATCCTATAATTCAAGGTTTTCCGAAACGCAGCCGCCGTCAACCGGCACGCCCCAAATCATGCCGATCTACGCCTACCGTTGCGAATCCTGTGGCCATGCCAAGGACGTCATTCAGAAGTTCTCGGACGCGCCGCTCACCGTGTGCCCCGAATGCAATGCCGATGCCTTTCGCAAGCAGCTCACCGCGCCCGCCTTCCAGCTCAAGGGCAGCGGCTGGTACGTGACCGACTTTCGTGATCAGGGTGGCAAGGGCAAGACGGCCAAGGCCGATGAGCCCAAGGCGGGCGACACGGCTCAATCCGAAGGCGGCTCGGGTGCATCAACCGAGACGGCAGCCGCAGCCAAACCGCAGGCGGCCCCTTCAGGCAGCACGACCAGCGGCACTTCGGGTAACGCTGCGGGCAGCACTTCGGGCGGCAGCTCAGCCAGTGGCGCGTCCGGTCCGGCCTCCACCACACCGGCATCAACCTGAGCCGCTGCGGCGCGCGGCCCGGCCAAGCCCTCTTTCAACCCTGAACCCAATCGAGTGACCCGATGTTCCGCCGCTATGTGATCACCGGCTTGCTGATCTGGATTCCGATTGGCATCACGCTGTGGGTGTTGAACCTCATCGTCACCACGATGGACCTGAGTCTGTCGCTGTTGCCGGCTCAATGGCAGCCGGTGGCGATCCTCGGGCGCCACCTGCCCGGGCTGGGCGCGCTGCTCACGGTTCTGATTGTTTTCCTGACCGGTTTGCTTGCGACCAACTTTCTGGGGCAGCGGCTGGTCGGCTTGTGGGAGCAGCTGCTGTCGAGGATTCCGATCGTCAACACGATCTACTCGAGCGTCAAGCAGGTGAGCGACACCCTGCTGTCACCGCAGGGCAATGCCTTCAGGAAAGCCGTGCTCTTCGAGTATCCGCGTCGCGGCAGCTGGACCATCGGTTTTCTGACCGGCGTGCCGGCCGATGAGGTCATGCGGCATGTGGGGCACGATGGCGCGAACAACCCGCATGAGATGATTTCCCTGTACATCCCGACCACCCCCAATCCGACCTCCGGGTTTTTCCTGATGGTGCGCAGGGATGAAACCTACGAACTCGACATGTCGGTGGATGAAGCACTGAAGTATGTCGTCTCGATGGGTGTGGTCGTTCCCGGCGCGCGCGCCAGGGCCCTGCCGGAATCCAGCACCTGACCCCACACCCCGCGTCGCCCCCAGGGCTGCGTCGCAATTCACTGAGTTTTCTATCGGAGTGTCCTGAGCATGCGTACCTGCTACACCGGTGAGGTATCCCTTGATCGCCTTGACGAAATCGTCACCCTGTTCGGCTGGGTGCAGCGCCGCCGCGACCACGGTGGTGTGATTTTCATCGACCTGCGTGATCGCACCGGCATCGCCCAGGTGGTCTGCGACCCCGACCGCGCCGAGACCTTCGCGACAGCCGAGCGCATCCGCAATGAGTTCTGCGTGAAGGTGATCGGTAAAGTCCGCCGCCGTCCCGACGGCACCGACAACGCCGGCATCCGCAGTGGCCAGATCGAGATCCTCTGCCACGAGATCGAGATCCTGAACGCTTCGGTCACGCCGCCCTTTCAGCTCGACGACGACAACCTGTCTGAAACCACCCGCCTGACCCATCGGGTGCTCGATCTGCGTCGCCCGCAGATGCAGAACAACCTGATGCTGCGCTACAAGGTGGCGATGCAGGTGCGCACCTACCTCGATGCGCTGGGGTTCATCGACATCGAAACCCCGATGCTGACCAAGTCCACCCCCGAGGGCGCCCGCGACTATCTCGTGCCGTCCCGGGTC
>CAIXXI010000343.1 GCA_903923345.1 uncultured Burkholderiales bacterium
ATCCAATGCCAGACGAGTCGGGCAACATCGAGGCGGACTGGGCGGTTCGGCAAAGAGGCCAGGTAGGCCTTGATGTCGAAGGCCTCAGCGCTCATCGACCTTCTCGACCACGACGAACGCGAGCGCACTGTCGAGCTCGTCGGAGATCGACACATGCGCCACCAGACCCCGCTCGCGCAGCCAGGGCTCGAGTTCCTTGCGCGGCACGGCGATCGGCTTGCCGCGGCGATCGTTGAGGACCTGCAGCGACAACAAGGTCATCGGCCCGCGAAGCCCCAGCCCGATCGCCTCCGAGAAGGCTTCCTTGGCTGCGAAGCGCTTGGCCAGATAGCGCGCTGCCCGCTCCGGACCGGGCGTGCCGCGCGAATGTCTGCGCTCATATTCGATCAGCTCGTCCGGACCCAGCACCCGGCGGGCAAACCGCGGCCCCCAGCGCACCTGAAGCGTGCGGATGCGCTCGATCAGGACGATGTCGGTTCCAATCCCGTAGATCATGGGCGCGCCTTTGACATCGGCTCAGGGTTGCCCGGCGTGACCAGAAGCCGCCTCGCGAATCAGGCGCTTCATCTCGCGGACCGCCTCGCGCATCCCGATGAACACCGCGCGCGAGACAATCGCATGGCCGATATGCAGTTCGCGCACGCCCGCCAAGGCGGCCACCGGCTGCACATTCACATAGTTCAGCGCGTGACCGGCATTGAAGCGCATGCCGGCATCGATGATCGCCTTGCCGGCCACGGCAATACGGGCCAGTTCAGCCTGTGCTGCCGGGTTGTCTGCATCCCGACCGCCAGCAAAAAACGCATGGGCATAGGGCCCGGTGTGGATCTCGCAAACCCGAGCGCCGACTTCGGCCGCGGCCTCGACCTGATGCACCTCTGCATCAATGAAGACACTGGTGATGATCCCGGCATCACTGAGCCGAGCCACCACATCGCGGATGCGGTCGCGCTGGCCATGGACATCGAGTCCACCCTCGGTGGTGACCTCGTGGCGTCCTTCCGGAACCAGCATCGCCATTTCCGGACGAATGCCGCAGGCGATGCCCACCATTTCGTCGGTGGCCGCCATCTCCAGGTTGAGCTTGATATGCGTCAGTTCGCGCAGTCGACGCACATCGTCATCATGGATGTGGCGGCGGTCTTCGCGCAGGTGGACGGTGATGCCATCAGCCCCGCCCAGATGGGCCTCGACCGCGGCCCAGACCGGGTCCGGTTCATAGGTGCGACGGGCCTGCCGCACGCTGGCGACATGGTCGATGTTCACGCCGAGTTCGATCATGGTGTCAGGCGGATCAGAGTTTTTGCAGGTCAATGAGAATCTGGCGGGTTTTAAGCACCTGGCCATCCAGATGCCGAGCCAGCAGCGTGCGGGTCAGCCGCTTTGATTCGGACAAGGTCCGAGGCGAATCGTAACGCTCGCCCGCAATGTCGAGCAGCGTGGTGCCATGATATTCGCCGGGATCGGAACCATCGGACAGGATGAACCCGCGCCCCGGTACGAGGCCATAGCGGGACTCAGGACTCACCGCCCGATCATCCGCATCCTGGGCGAGGTCGAGTGCATAGCCGATCTCACGCAGCAATTGCCACTCAAATCGACGCAGGCTGGCCTCAAAGGGATCACCCATCGACAACGACAGCAAGGCCCTGGCGTAGGCATCGAAGAGGGTCGGATGCGGATCGTCGCGGGGCAAAAGCCGCACCAGCAATTCATTGAGATAAAACGCGCAAAGCAAGGCGTCGCCCTGTGGTCTGGGCATGCCGCCGAGCCAATGCGCTGCGGTCAGGGTGCGCAACTCATGCTTGCCCGAGAAACTGGCCTGAAGCGGTTGAAACGACTGCAGCACACCCCGAAGCGCAGACTGAGGCCGCTTCGCCCCCTTGGCGACACAGGCAATCCGGCCGTGGTTTCGGGTGAGCAGGTCGACGATCAGGCTGGTTTCGCGCCAGGCCGTGGTGTGCAGCACAAAGGCCGGCTCATCGAGGATGCGAAGTGCAGCGCGGCCGGCTGCGCGTGAACGGGAGGGAACGGGGGGTGCGTCGAGGCTCTTGCCCGAGGCCTCACTCGTATCCATACGATTTCAGGCGCTGCTCATTGTCCGACCAACCGCCCCGGACCTTGACCCAGACTTCGAGGTAGACCGGCATACCGAACAGTCGCTCCAGGTCTTGCCGGGCTTCGCTTGCAATGCGTTTGATCCGATCACCTGCAGCTCCCAGGACAATGGGCTTCTGGGCATCGCGCTCGACCACGACCGCCGCAAAAATCCGGCGCAGATTCGGCAACTCCTCGAACTTTTCGATCTGCACCGTGCTCTGGTAAGGCAATTCGTCGCCCAGCAGCCGAAACATCTTTTCGCGGATCGCTTCGGCTGCCAGGAATCGCTCGCTGCGGTCGGTGAATGCATCCGCCTCGAATTGGGCATCGCCCAGGGGCAGGTGCTGCGCACATTCCGACAGCAGATCGTCGATCTGACGCCCGGTTCGGGCGCTGATCGGCACCAGCGCACTCACACCCGGCAACTCCCCGAGCTTGGCCAGCAGGGGCAACAGGCGATTGCGGTCGTCCAGTGCATCGACCTTGTTCAGTGCAATGACCACCGGACAACCGGGGGGAACCAGCTTCAAGGCCTGCGCATCCGCTTCAGTCCAGGCATGGGCGTCGATCACCAGCACAACGACATCGGCCTCGAGCGCCGCCTGCGAAGCGGTCCGGTTCAGCACCCGATTGAGCGCGCCGCGGTTTCGGGTCTGAAAGCCTGGCGTATCGAGCAGCAGAAATTGAACGCCGGGTCGGGTCACGACCCCGACAATGCGGTGGCGGGTGGTCTGGGCCTTGGCTGAGGTGATGCTCAGCTTCTCACCGACCAGGCGATTCAGCAGCGTTGATTTGCCAACGTTCGGTCGCCCGATGATTGCGACATAGCCGCAGCGGTGACCGCTCTCCTCAGGCTCGTGCGACATCGCTGCTGCAGATTGAGCTCGGTGCCGGGGCATCGGTTGTGGCGCTGCGACGGGGTCTGCGCGGGGTCGAGGGCATCAGGGCCTGGGCCTGCTCCAGCGCACGCGTGGCGCCCGCCTGTTCGGCGGCACGGCGGCTGCTGCCGCTGCCCAAGGCCTGGATCGACAGCTTGGGCACCGCACACTCAACCTCGAAGAGCTGACTGTGCGCAGCACCGTAAGTTGCCACCACGGTATAGACCGGCAATGGAATCTTGCGACTCTGCAGCCACTCCTGCAGCAGCGTCTTGGCGTCCTTGCCCAGGGTGTGCGGATCGACGTGACGCAAAACCGGATCGTAGAGGCGATCGATCAGTTGATGTGCCGCCTCGAAGCCGCCATCGAGCATCACCGCGCCGAAAACCGCCTCGAGGGCATCGGCCAGGATCGAGGGGCGACGAATACCCCCGCTCTTGAGCTCGCCTTCGCCCAACAGCAAGCCTGAACTGAGTTCAAGGCGCTGCGCGATCTCGAACAGCGATTGCTGCTTGACCAGATTGGCCCGCACGCGAGACAGATCACCTTCATCGATCTTGCCAAAGCGCTGATACAGAATGGCAGCCACCGCGCAGTTCAGGACGCTGTCACCCAGAAACTCAAGCCGTTCATTGTGGGTCGCGCCGTGGCTGCGATGGGTCAGCGCCTGTTTGAGCAAAGCTTCAGTGTTGAAGTGGTAGCCGAGCCGATCCTGAAGCAGGGCAAGCGGCGAGGCCGGGTTGCCTGTCGGGGCAGTCATGAGGGGCGCGGATCCGCTGGTGAGCATTGCGTCAACGCACATCCTTCAGCCCGGCGCCGGCATCGCCGCGGTAATCCAGGACGAGGCTGGCAGGGCCAAACAGGGGAATGCGCTTTTCGTAGGCGAACTCGACCCGATACCCCCCGCCGGGCGCAGTCGTGATCTGCAGATCCTTGCCGTTGATCGAGGTGATGTCGTCGATTGCAGCGGTTCGGTCGAAGGCAGCGCGG
This sequence comes from uncultured Burkholderiales bacterium, assembly GCA_903923345.1. GTDB lineage: Bacteria > Pseudomonadota > Gammaproteobacteria > Burkholderiales > Burkholderiaceae_E > UBA4615. Next base: position 3,969 of record CAIXXI010000343.1, read on the forward strand.
ATCGAGGGGGGATCGATGCCATCGTTACGCGCCTTGGTCACGGCGCGCTTGACCATCATGAATTCGCTGACCGTCGGATACAGGCGCAAGGTCAGCATGGCACCGAAGGTCAGGATGACCCCCAGGAAGATCAGTCCGAGCAGGCTCAGCCCGGCCTGGCGGCGGTGACTGATACGACGCGTCACTGGGCGGGAAGTCGGATTCACTGGAACCGCCCGACGCGACTGACATCGCCGAAATTCATCCAGATGAAGAAAGCCTTGCCCACGATGTTCTGCTCCGGAACAAATCCCCAATAACGGCTGTCGAGGCTGTTTTCACGGTTGTCACCCATTACGAAGTAGTGACCAGCCGGGACGGTGCAGCTCAAACCGGTTCTCCCGTAGTTGCACTGATCCCTGAACGGGAAGGGATC
>CAIXXI010000344.1 GCA_903923345.1 uncultured Burkholderiales bacterium
AGGCCTATCACCCGGTCCGCTTGACATAGATAACAACGTTACCTAATGTTTCGGCCGCAAGGTCGACGGACTGTCGATGCGTCATTCCGTATTCAAGCAACCGCTACATCAGGAGAACCCCATGTCGGTCCATCGCCTTGAGCCTGGCAATGAATCCGAGACACCGACACCGCAGGTGCTGGATGCGATCGTCATTGGTGCGGGTATCGGCGGGGTCTATCAGCTCTATCGCCTGCTTCAGGACGGACTGACCGTGCGGGCCTTCGAGGCCGCGGAAGGCGTTGGTGGCGTGTGGTTCTGGAATCGTTATCCCGGGGCGCGGGTCGATTCGCACTTCCCGCACTACCAGTTCTGGTTCTCCAGAGAACTCTGGGACGAGTCCGACTGGACCGAAACCTTTCCGGCGCAGCCGGAGATCGAACGCTACGTCAACCACGTGGTCGACAAGTTCGACCTGCGCCGACACATCACCTTCAGCACCCGGGTGACATCGGCGATTTTTGACGATACGAGTGGCACCTGGCGTGTCACGACCGACTCTGGCGAGACGCTGGTGGCCCGGTTTGTTGTGTTTAATACCGGCGGACTGTCGACTCCGAAAATACCGCCGTTCAAAGGGCACGAGACATTTGCCGGCGTGAGTTGTCACACCAGTCACTGGCCCACCGAAGGGGTCGAGCTTGCCGGCAAGCGGGTGGCGGTCATCGGCACGGCGGCCACCGGGATCCAGGTGATCCAGACCATCGCGCCGGAGGTGGCCCATCTGACGGTCTTTCAGCGTACCCCCAATTACGCGGTGCCGATGAAGAACCCGAAGATCACCGAGTCCGATCTCAAATGGATGCGAGAGTCCTTTGATGAGCTGAGCCGAAAGGTACGCTGGTCGCGTGGCGGATTCGTGTTTGACGATCCGCCCTACTTCAAAGATGTGCCGCCCGATCAGCGCGAGGCGCACATGCGGGCCATCTGGGACTCGGGCAATCTCAGCATCTGGGGCAATACCTTTGCGGATTTCCAGAGCAATCAGCAGGCCAATGACTATGTGACGAATTTCGTGCGCGATCGCATGCGTGAACGCATCAAGGACCCGAAGCTCGCCGCCAAACTGATTCCGACGGACTACAGCTTCGGAACACGACGCGTACCGTTGGAGAACGGCTACTTCGAGACCTTCAATCGCGACAACGTCACGCTGGTCGATCTGCGTGAGGATTCGATCGCCTCGATCGATGCGAGCGGCATCCGCACTCGCACAGGGCACCATGAGGTCGACGTCATCATCTACGCAACCGGCTTTGATTCTGGCGTCGGTTCGATCAACCGGATCGATATTCGCGGCATCGGTGGTGTGTCACTCAGGCAACTCTGGAGCGAAGACCTCTGCACAACCGTCGGGATGCAGGTCCATGGCTTTCCCAATCTCTTTATGACCATGGCGCCGTTTGCGCCGGCTGCGGCAATCTGCAACGTTCCGGTGTGCGTCGATCAGCAGTGCGACTGGATCGCTGATGCGATTGCATTTGTTCGCAGTCAGGGCTTGACCTCGATCCATCCCTCGGCGCAGACGCAGCAGGCCTGGATGGATCATCACCGGGCGGTGTCAGAGCCGACCATGATCGGTCGGAACATGAACTCATGGTACCGACGCGAGGGACCGGATGGCAGCAAGCGCGAGCTGATTGCGTACCTGGGTGGCATTCCGGCCTATCGCAGAGCCTGTGACGAAATGATCGCGAGCGGCTTCAAGGGGTTTGAGCTGGTTTGATCCACGCCACCTCATCGGCGACAATTCCGGCGATGAAAATAATCAGACTGACCATTGCCGCGGTCCTTGCAGCTGCACCCCTTTCCGCATCGGCAGCATCCTTCGATTGCGCCAAAGCCAGTACCCTCGTCGAAAATGCAATCTGCGCCAACCCTGAGCTCAGTCGCAGGGATGAGGCGCTGGCGCGCTTGTATCAGTCAGCCCTGAAGCAGGACCCTGCGATTCGTGCCGATCAGGTTAACTGGTTGCGCGAGCGCAATCGCTGTATCGATGAGCGCTGCCTGATCAATGCCTACGATCGACGCATCGATGAACTGCGCTCCCTCAGCGTCTCGACACCGGCCAGCACGGACAGGGCCATCAAGGACCCAGCGAAAGTGGCCCAAAACCTGCAGATGGGCGGCGTGAGTCGGTGCATCGCTGCAACCGTGATCATGAGTGCGGGTCTGGTGCAGGATCCGAAAATCAAGGCTGACGGCCCCGAAATTCGAAACAACAACCGGCTGATGGGGTTCTACGGAGACGCCCGCAAGCACCTGATTCGTTCAATGAACAATCCGGCAGTTGAGGGCGCGATCGACAACATGGTCAGGCAGCAGGGCGAGTACTTCGGAAACCTGGTGCGTTTCCAGGGCTGGGATGCCTTCATGCCCGAGTACAAGAAATGCCGGGACAGCGCCTCTCTGTGATGAGGCGCTGCGCTGGCTTACGCCAGGCGGCATTTCCCGGCGTCGGCATATTGCTCGTATTCCGGCTCAAGGCGGATGTCCATCGAGCCCAGGAAGCGGGCCACACACACGTAGAACGAGGCGGTCAGCACCAGTTCGACGACTTCGGCTTCGTTGAATCCCACTGAGCGCAATTCGGCAATCGCCTCGCCGGATGCGGCTGGGCCGGCCGAGACTTCTTCGGCGATGCGCAGGGCAGCGCGCTGGCGCGCATCGAAACACGACGCCGATTTCCACTCATTCAATGCCCGGATCTGCTGTTCCGAAACACCGGCCTTCAGGGCCATCGGCACGTGATGCGCCCACTCGAAGACCGCGTTGCACACCTGAGCACCCCGCAGGATCAGCAGTTCACGCAGGCTTCGATCCGTCGTGGCCTTCAGTCGAAGAGGCCAGGCAAATGCAATCCAGGCGCGCAGCAGGTCGGGCGAATGACCCATCACGCGATACAGATTGGGGAACTCGAAATCCGGGCCGGCGATGGTTCGCAGTTCGGCGAGGATGTCTGAAAGGGGCGGTTCCTGGGGGGTGGTTGGCAACAGGGGCAGATGGCTCATCGGGTGTCTCCTGAAGGGGTGTCGGACGGCCGCGAATGGGCCGTCTCTCGTGACCCTGTCGATTCTGACTGAACACCGGCGAAGTGTCCTGCGGGTGTGCATTGGCCTTCAGTCAGGCATCATTGGCGTCATGAAAGCAATCCCTACCCAATACGCACTGGGCGCGCGTATCGAAGGCGTCGATCTCGGCCAGTCGCTGAGCACAATCACTCGCGACCAGCTCATCGAATGGCTCGGTCAGTATGGCGTGCTGCATTTTCCCGATCAGGACCTGACGCCCCGCCAGTTGCGCGACTTCAGCGCGCAATTTGGCGAGCTGGAAATCAATGTGGCAAACGCCCATCAGGAAGCCGGCCTGCCCGAGGTCATGACCCTGTCGAACATCGTCGTCGATGGCAAGCCGATCGGCCTGTCGGATGCCGGGCAGGACTGGCACACCGACATGTCCTACAGCCGCATGATCGCGTTCGCCAATGTGCTGTATGCGCTGAAAGTGCCGGTGCGCGATGGCGTGGCGCTGGGCAGCACCGAGTTCAGCAACATGCATGCTGCGTATGAAGGCCTGCCTGATGAGCTCAAGCGACGCCTCGAGGGCATGACGGCGATCCACGACTTCAACAAGTTCTGGGAAAAGATGCGTCAGCAGCCGGGCAGCCGACGTGGTCCGCTCACGCCCGAGCAACGCGCGGCGCGCCCGCCGGTCTCGCAGCCGCTGTTCATGGTGCATCCGATCACCGGCCGCAAAGTGTTGTATTGCAATCCGGGCTATGCGATCCGGATCGAGCAGATGGACGCTGCCGAAAGCGATGCGATGCTCGAGTTTCTGTTTGCACACCAGCTTCAGCCGAAATACCGCTACGCCTTCAGCTGGACGCCGCGCACGGTGCTGATGTGGGACAACATGGGCACGATCCACAACGCGATCGCCGATTACCGGCCGGATGAGCATCGCCTGATCAAGCGTTGCCAGGTGGCCGCCACGCGCTTTTTTGCTGCAGCCTGACGACGGCGGTGCGTCGGGCGCGCCGGATTTTTCAAGACACGAGGACACAACATGAAACGACGCATCGCGCTGGCGCTGGGCGCCGCCATTTTTGCAGCCGCAGCGGGCACAGCAGGCGCACAGGAATTTCCGAATCGACCGGTGAAGTTCGTGGTGGGTTATTCGGCCGGCGGCCCGACCGACGTGATTGCGCGCATCGTGGCGCAGGATATCCAGACCTCGCTGGGCTGGTCGGTGATCGTGGAGAACAAGCCGGGTGCGAACGGCAACATCGGCACCGAGTTTGTGGCGAGGTCACCTGCCGATGGCTACACCCTGATCGTGAACACCCTGTCGCACAACGTGAATGCGATTTTGCAGGCGGGCAAGGTCAAGTACGACCCCGAAAAAGACTTCGAGCCGGTCACGCTGGCGGCCGCCTTGCCCCAGGTGCTGGTGACCGGTCCGGCTTCATCGATGAACACCATGGCCGATGTGGTCAAGGCGGCCAAGGCCCAGCCGGGCGCGATCAGCTATGGCTCGGCCGGTATCGGTGGCTCGGCGCATCTGGCCGCTGAACTGCTCGAGCAGCGCGCCGGGGTGAAGCTCAATCACGTGCCCTTCAAGGGCAATGCACCGGCGCTCACCGAAGTGATGGCAGGACGGGTGGATCTGATCTTCTATCCGATGATCGGCGTGGCCGATCGGGTCAATGCCAAACAGCTCAAGGCGCTCGCGGTGACCACGCGCCAGCGGCATCCGGACTATCCCGGCGTGCCGACCATGGCCGAGGCGGGTTTCCCGGGCTTCGAAGACTATGTGGGACCGGTCGGTTTTCTGGCGCCGGCCGGGACCCCCGAGCCTGCGCTCAGCCGGCTGAGCGCAGCGATCCGTGCGTCCTTGGCCAAACCCGCGGTTCAGGAAAAGCTGCGAGCACTCGGTGCAGTGGTGGTGGCGTCATCGCCTGCCGAATACCGCACCTGGTTGCGCGACGACTACGCCCGTTGGGCCAAGTTGATCAAGGACGCCGACGTCAAGGCTGAGTGATCAAGGCGGTGTGATCGCCCCATTCAGGGGGCGATCGGCTGTCTGAGTCATTCAAGCGCGTAACACGCCTTATTTGCGCATCAGGTCCGGTGCGTTGTGGCCGGGCATGGCCAGACGGCTGTTCTTGGTCTTGGCCAGAGCGGCGGTCGCGCCTTCATGCTCGAGGATCTTGTTCATGACCGCCTTGCCGGCCTGCTCGAAGGCGCCGCGGTTGTTGATCACGAATTCGCGTGACTCGCGGTAGCGATCCATCATCCCGTTGAGTTCAGGAATCACATAACGCGCGACCATGTCCCAGCTGCGTCGTGTGTGCTCCCGATTGGCCCAGTCGTGCACGAAGCCGATCACCGTGCCGAACCCACCGGTCAGGGGGATGAGTTTGCGGATTGCTGCGATGAGGTCATCGGGTGTGCCGATGACGGTGGCCGCTCCGGGCACGAACGCGGTTTCGTCGACGGCCTGATCGGCACTGGTGAAGCGCTTGGTGTTGGGGCGCTGCAGGGTCTCGAGGATGTACTCATTGTTCCAGCGCATCAGGCCTTCGCCAGCCTCACGACGGGCCTGCTCGCGGGTTTCGGCGATGTGCCAGGACAGCATCACGCGCCAGTCCTTGCGGTTGACCGTAGTGCCGTATTTCTGTGCGGCCTGTTCAGCGAAGGCCCATTGAGTCGACAGCGCGGCCAGTCCTTCGGTCGAGGTCGAACCGATCGAGATCACACCGGTGCCGTACTTGCCGGCCAGGGTCATGCCCGAAGGGCTGATGGTCGATGCGGTGACCATCGGCAGCTTCTCCTGCAGCGGCAGCAGTTGCAGCTTGGCGTCCTTGATCTGGAACCACTCGCATTCGTAGGTCACGCGCTCATCGCCATCGAGCAGGCGCTTGATGACGCCCAGGGCTTCGTCCTGCCGATCGCGCTGCTTGAGCGGGTCGATGCACAGGGTGTGCGCATCCGAGGCGAGCGCGCCCGGGCCCGATCCGAAGATCGCGCGCCCACCGCTCATGTGGTCGAGCTGCACGATGCGCTGCGCGACATTGAAGGGATGGTGATAGGGCAGGGAGATCACACCGGTGCCCAGCTTGATCGTGTGCGAGCGCTGTGCGGCGGCGGCGAGGAACATCTCCGGCGAGGCGATCATCTCCCAGCCGGTCGAATGGTGCTCGCCGCACCAGAACTCGTCGAAACCCAGGCGATCGAGATGCTCGACCAGATCGATGTCGCTGCGAAACTGCAGCATCGGGTGTTCGCCAATCGGATGGTGGGGCGCGAGGAAGGCGCCAAAGCGCAGTCGGGTCATGAGGGTCTCCGGGGATTTGATCGGTCTGAGTTCGCGCAGGCGCGGCCGCTGGTGTCAGTGTCGCAGGTTCGCACCGGACATGTGGCCCGTGATGCGGCTACTTGGAACGCAAACACTGGAACGCAAACGCGGGCACGCACACAAGGGCGTCAGGCCTCGGCCTGCGCCTTGACCCACTCCGCATACCGCGCCTGATTCTCCGCATTGGGCGGATACAGCCCGGGCAACGCTGCACCGGCCTGCACCTGGCTCATGATCCAGGTCTCCTGGCGTTCCTGCTCGAAGGCTGCAGCGGTGATCTCGTCGAGCATGGCTGAGGGAATCAGCACCGCACCGTCCTGATCAACCACGATCACATCGTTGGGGAAGACCGCCACACCGCCGCAATCGATGGGTTCCTGCCAGCCTACAAAAGTCAGTCCTGCCACTGAGGGTGGGGCGGCGGTGCCCTGACACCACACCGGCAGGCCGGTCTCCAGCACGCCCGCCACGTCGCGCACCACGCCGTCGCTCACCAATGCCGCCACGCCACGCTTTTGCATGCGGGCACACAGGATGTCGCCAAAGATGCCGGCATCGGTGCAGCCCATCGCGCCCACGACCGCGATGCAGCCCTCGGGCATGGCCTCGATGGCCGCGCGGGTGGAAATCGGTGAGCCCCATGAGGCCGGCGTGGCGAGGTCTTCGCGAGCCGGTACGAAGCGCAGGGTGAATGCGCGCCCTGCAATGCGCGGCAGGCCGGGTGCAAGCGGGCGCGTGCCGCGCAACCAGACATTGCGCAAGCCCTTCTTGAGTAGCACGGTGGTGAGTGTGGCGGTGGAGATGCCCAGCAAGGTCTGGCGGGTGCTGGCATCAAGCGGGGCGGGCGTTGGTGTCATGGACGGGTTCATGCAGTGCATCTTAAGTCACGCCTGCCACACCCCGAACCCCGCTTCCCGCAGGCCGATGGCCAGTTCCACCTCCATGTCCCGGGCGGCTTCATAGGGCATGGGGTTGTAGACCTCATAGAGTTGCGGCACCAGGTGCAGGCCGTATTGCGTCACGAAACGGTTGGCTTGTACCCCAGCCTTGTGTCGATCGAAGCGCAGGTCCGGGTCCAGCCCGGTCATGCCCACGTACACGAAGGGCTTGCCCAACACGTAATCGGGGTTCGCCTTGCGAAAGGCAGGCTCGTTCCAGACTTCATCCGACAGGGCCACCACATAGACATGATGGTGGTGGGCCCGTCGGCTGCGACGCGGGACGCCTGGGCTCAGATGCTCAGGTCCAGCAGGTTGTAATCGTGAATGGATGGGCGCACCGATTCATTCCACTCGTACCGTTCGCCGGCCCGTGCATGCGGCTGATACACGAAGGGCGTTTCATTCGGGAAGCGCTGACGACGCGCATCGATGCCATAGCCGATCAGGCGCGCGCGGGCCTGGATGCGGGCCTCGTCATAGGCGCCTTTGCCGCCGTGCAGGGTGCCCGTGCTTACCACACCGAGCACCGAGCGGCGGCGGTGAAAGCCCATGTTGACCGTGACCCGCCAATCCCGGCTGGTGTTGGCAAACGATCCGTGTACCGCCTGGCGATTGGTCATGGCCACATCGCCTGGCTTGCAGATGATCGGCACCGCGTCGGGCAGGCGGTCGGAGCCGGCTTTCGCCGCCATGGACCGGATGTCGGCCTTGCCCAGCTTGTGCGAGCCGGGGACCACCCACACGCCATTGGCCGCCGTGCAGCCGTAGAGCTGGCCCATGAAGTTGAAGCCGTGTGAGCCCTCGTCCCAATCGGGGCTGTTCCAGTGGGTCACGCCGTCCTGATGCCAGGCCACCGAGGCGCCCAGTCCGGGCTCCTTGATGAAGAGCGCTTCATTGAAGGGCACGAAGTCATCCCCGTTAACCGCCGCGGCGACTGCTAGCAGGTCGGGGTGGCCATAGACCCGAAGCGCGGCCTCGGAGAACTGCAGGGTGCCAAGAATCAGATAGACGATGTCCTGGGGCGCGTCGCTGGCTGCGGTCGGCTCGAACATCTTCACCGGATGACGCCCGTTGGCGAAGTCGGTGCCACCGGCCGGGTCGCCCAGGGGTTTGGACCAGAACAGGGTGGCCGACTTGCAATCGGCGGCGAGCGCAGGCCGACCTTTATGGTCCAGGGGTTCGCCGGGGCCTGTGGGCAGGCGATCCATGATGTTCTTGAAGTCGGCTTCGATGTCGGCGAGCTCATCGGGCTTCAGGACGCCTTCAAAGACGTAGAAGCCGCAGCGCCAATAGGCCTCGAGGATGTCGGGGTGGATGCGGCCATCGGCGGTGTAGCGGATGGGTCCGCGGTTGCCCAGCTCAAAGGCCCGCTTTTCTCCAGCGGCCAGATAGGCCTGCATCGCGGATTCTTCTGAACCGTAATTGACTGGCAAGGCGCTCATGTTGTGTCTCCTGAGTGGATCGGTCGATGCTGGACCGAACGGCTGGAGCCGTCAATTCAGGGCACCTTCGCCGCGGAACACGCGGTGTCAGTGCGGGTGATCGTGTTCGAACACCAGCCAGCCCTGGCGGCCCTCGGTGGCCAGACCGATTCGGGCGCCGTGCGGCAAGGTGAGCTTGGGTCGATCGTGACCGAAGGGCAGGCCAGTGACGATGGGTGTGCGTGTCTGGCTGCGGATGTACTTGAGGGCTGCGGCCAGGTCATAGCCGCGGTCATGCTCGGCCAGCCGATATCGGTTGACATACCCAACCAGCACCGCCGCCTGAGCATCGAGCACGCCGGCCTGCAGCAACTGCAGCAGCATGCGTTCGACTCGGTAGGGGTGCTCGTTCACATCCTCGATGAACAGGATGCCGTCCTTGACCTTCGGGAAGTAGGGCGTGCCCAGCAGGGCGCACAGCACGCTCAGGTTGCCGCCCCACAGCGTGCCGCGGGCATCGACGGCGACCGGGCTTGCGGCCCGAAACCCTAGCATTTCGAGTTCGCCGCTCATGGCTTCGCGAAAGCAGCCCAGCGTGACCTCGTCGACCTGCTCGGGCGAATCGACCGCAAAGTCGTCGAGCAGTGCGGGGCCGGCCCAGGTGCGTGCGCCGGCCCGTGCCAGCATCGCCAGATGAAAGGCGGTGAAATCGGACAGACCGACCCAGTGCTTGTCGGCCTTCGCCAGTTGCTTGAAATCGAGCATCGGCAACAGCCGGGTCAGGCCATAGCCGCCCCGGGTGATCATGACAATCGGACAGTCCTGGTGCGCGGCTCGGGCAAACGCGGCGGCTCGGCCTTCATCACCACCGGCGAAGCGCTGCGAACGGCGCAGGGCTGCCGGGTCGAATCGGGTCGGGTGGCCGAGGGCATTGAGCACGGCAGCCGCGCCGCGGGCGCGAGCGGGGTCGTTGACTGCACCCGAAGGCGAGATCAGATAGATGGATGGCAGCGCGACATTCATCCCGCATTCTCGCCTGACAACGAGGCAGCGCGTGACCTTTGCCCTGTGATGATCGTTCCGGGTTCCCTAGACTGCTTCGAAACCCAGACATTTCACGGCTTGCAGCATGACTTTCCTAGAGTTCCCGGCTCCCGATGGGGGGCCTTCCAACGAGGGCGGTCCGATCGATCGGCGACCGAACACGGCGGGTGATTCGGTGATGATCGTCGAGATCGATCAGGCCGGCACGATTCGCTCGCGGCACGGCCTGGCGGCCGGTGAACAGCTCGCCCAGGCGGTGGCGGAGTGCCTGCGCCGGCGACTTCGCGGTGGCGATCGCGTGGCGCTGCTGCGCGACGACGAATTCCTGGCGATCCTGCCCGGTGCGCCGCGACACGAGCTTGCGGCCATCGAAAGTCGGGTGCGTCAGGCCATCGATGGCTTGCGACTTTCAATCGCCGGCAGCGAATGGCGGCTCAGTTGCACCATTGGTTCGGCATCTTCGTCGCAGTTGGCCGAATCATCGCGACGGCTGGACTCGCTGGTCCGGCTGGCTGACAACGCCTTGCAACGGGCACGGGCTGGCTCGATCGCTCACTGATTCAGGCAGCCCGGCGACGGTCTTGGTTGCATGTGACCCTCAAAGGAGGTCACGGTCCCTGCGCTAAGATCGGGCTCGATGAGGGTCCTGCTCACTACACTGTCTGTCGCACTGCTCGGCGGTCTGCTTTTCAAGCTCGCGGGCGGTCCCTTGCCCTGGACGATCGGCCCGCTGCTCGCCTGTGCCGCGGCCAACCTGGCGGGATGGGGCCTTCGCACGCCGGTGGCTGCCCGCAACTTCGGGCAGTGGATGGTCGGCACCGTGCTGGGTCTGTATTTCACACCGGCGGTTGTTGACCGCGTTCTGACTCTGGGCCCCTGGATCCTGCTCGGCACGGTCTGGGCGATCTTGCTGGGCCTGGCATTTGCCTGGTCGCTCAAGCGCTTCGCCGGCGCCTCATGGCCGACCGCGTTTTTCGGTGGAGCGATTGGCGGCGCGTCGGAAATGGCGCTGCAGGGCGAACTCGCCGGCGGGCGGGTCGATCAGATCGCCGCATCACACAGCCTGCGCATCGTGCTGGTGGTGGTCACCTTGCCGCTTCTGTATCGCTGGCTGGGCTTGCAGGGCAGTGACCCGTATCAGGCGGCTTCGCTTGCAGTGGATCCGGTGGGCGCAGCGTGGCTGGTGGCGGCAACCGTGCCGGCGGCGCTGGTGTTGAGGGTGTTCGGCGGCCCGAATGCCTGGCTGCTTGGACCGATGGTGGCGAGCACCGCGCTGACCGCAAGCGGACATCACTGGAGCGCGCTGCCTCAGCCACTGATCGTGGCCGGGCAGGTCGCCATCGGCGCGTCGCTGGGCTGTCGGTTCGTTCCGGAGTTCTTCGCCCAGGCGCCCCGCTTTCTGTCGGTGGTGCTGCTCACCACGCTGGCGGGGATCGGTGCAACCGCGCTGTTTGCCATCGGTCTGGGCACGCTGGCTGGCATTGCGCCGGCCACGATGGTGTTGGCCACCGCCCCAGGCGGCATTGCCGAGATGGCCCTGACGGCTCAAAACCTGCAGCTCGGCGTGCCGGTGGTGACCGCCTTTCATGTGGTTCGGATGGTCGCCACCATGACCTTGATGGGTGGTCTGTATCGGGTGTTGTCGCGCCTGAATCCGGCGCTGCGCTGACGGCTCGCCCCTCCAGCGCTCAATTCGCGACCGACGGCACCGCTCGGCTGGCCAGATCGAGCCATTGCCCGTCGTCTCGCGGCCAGGCCCGTTCGGGCAGTTCGTTCAAGCGCAGCAGGATCTGCTTCAGGTGCCAGGTGGGGGGCGCGCCCAGTGCCTGCGGGCAGTGCCGCCACAGCGCACGCATCACGTTGTGCTGCACGGCAAAGTAAGCGGCCAAAGACTCGATGATCCAGCGGTCCTGGCCTGAATCCACGGCCTGGCGCAGGGCTTCGCGTGCATTGCTCGGGCGCAACAGGGCGGCCCGCGGGTCGTGCTCGGCGGCGGCGATCAGGCCACTGCGTGGGCGCGCCTGAGCGTCGATCAGGGTCTCGGCGAAAAATTGGGCGAAGGTGGGCAGCTTGCCCAGTGCGTAGGCACGCTGCGCCGCATGGCGAGACCCGGTGAGCAGCCAGTTGTAACACCCGAGGTGATGCCCGGCGCGTGTGCGGCCCAGCTTGACCAGGGTCACGGGTTCCAGGCAACCCTCGATCATGGCGGCGATGCGCTGTTCAGCGCTGGATTCGCGCAGGTCGATCGAGCGCAGCACCTTGCCGTAGAAGGTGACATCGATCAATTCGTGGCGCAGGGCATGGCGCAACTGGCCCATGAAATCCGGATATCTCGAGGTCCGGTCAAAGAGGCTGCCGACGGTCATCGGCTCGAGACGGTGTTCCCGGGCAAGATGCCCGCCCCAGTCGTCGCGACGCGACTCGAGGATGGTCAGCATGTTGTCGCCCAGAGCCGCGAACAACACGTCGAGGGTCTCGGTCTGCGCGGCGCGTGCCGACAGGCCGTCGGGCAATCGGCTGTCCGAAGGCGTGTCGCCGTCGTGCGGATGCAGCCAGCGCGCGAGCGATTCGACCAGGCGACGCAAGGTGGCATCCGACAGCAGGTTGCGAAAATCGTAAACGCACTGATGCCGGTCGACCCCGAGAAACCGGATGCCATGGCCCCACTCGCGGGTGAGCTGACCGAAGATTGGATTGGTCATCAGCGACAGTCGCGACGCCAGCGGCAGAATCAGGATGAACAGGCGCCAGTCGGGGGAGGGGTTGCGCCAGAGCAGGGCTCGGGGGGTCGCCAGGTAGGGATGCGCGGTGGCCGCGAGTTCGGGGCCGACATGGCCGCTGTCGGTCAGCTCGCTGTCAATCGGGAAGGCGTCGACCCGGATGGCCTGGAAGTCCATGGCGTGTCTGGGTGTTGAGGGCGTGCGCCGGTGAGGCCGGATTCAGGCCGCCGGACTGACTCAGTCTGCGCGTTTGGCGAAGAACAACAGCCCGCAGCCTGCGGCCAGCAGCGCGCTGGCGATCAGGGTGCGGGCAACCGAGCCGCGCCACATGGCTTCCAAAGCGACGACCGCGCCGGCAGACAGCAGGATGCGGGCGGTACCGGCAGTGCGTTGGGAGGGGGACAGTTCGGCCATGGTGTGAGGGCAGGGAAGGAAGAGGGTGAGTCTGAATCCTAAGGCGATCAATTGGGCAGGGCGGGTGTCCGGCCGGGCGGGTTGCGACCGCCGGCGGATTTACCGGATCGAACGGCGAGCCGGACGATCCGCTGCGATCAGTGTGCCTCAGTTTGACATCAAGGGCCGGGCTTCGCCAGCACCCCACCCGGCATCGAACTAAAGGGATCATTGCGTGACTTAGGTCAAGGCGCAGCGACTTGACCCATGGCACCGTTCCGACTTGAGTGTCGTGAAGGGGTAATCCGGCGCGCAGGACCAGCGGTGTAAACTGCTCGACCCCTGTCAAGCAGGTGCCCCTTCGGCCAGGCAGGCCCAGGCACAGGAAAGACATAAGGCAAACGAGAACATAAGGCGGCGCCGGGTGCGACGCCAGATGGCAGTGCGGGCCGGTTCGGATCGTCCGGACCTGGATGGGCGTCCTGAGCACTGCCATGAAACGGATCTACCACCTCGCATCGGAGTTTCACATGAATCACCCGAACGTCGCCCCGGCCATTCGCGCCGGTGTGACCGCTCCCGATTACGTCAAACACCAGGGCCTGATCAACTGGGTCGCCTCGATCGCAGCACTGACCCGCCCGGACCGCATTGTCTGGGCTGACGGAACGCAGGCTGAATACGACCGGCTGTGTGCTGAAATGGTCGAGGCCGGAACCCTGCGCCGGTTGAATCCGGCCAAGCGCCCGAACTCCTATCTGGCCTGGTCGGATCCGACCGACGTGGCCCGCGTCGAAGACCGCACCTACATCTGCTCGCAGAGCAAGGACGATGCCGGCCCGACCAACAACTGGACCGACCCGGCCGAGATGCGCAAGACGCTCAACGGCCTGTTCGAGGGGTGCATGCGCGGCCGCACGATGTACGTGATCCCATTCTCGATGGGCCCGATCGGCTCGCCGATTGCCCATATCGGCGTCGAGATCAGCGACAGCCCGTATGTGGTGGTCAGCATGAGAACCATGACCCGCATGGGTCGTGATGTCTATGAAGTGATGGGCGAAGACGGTGGTTTTGTGCCGTGCGTCCACACGGTCGGCAAGCCGCTGGCCGCGGGCGAGAAAGACGTGCCCTGGCCCTGCAATCCGACCAAATACATCGTCCACTATCCTGAAACCCGCGAAATCTGGTCTTACGGATCTGGCTATGGCGGCAACGCGCTGCTGGGCAAGAAGTGTTTTGCGCTGCGCATCGCCTCGACGATGGGCCGCGAGGACATCCATGCCGGCGGCCCGGGCTGGCTGGCCGAGCACATGCTCATCCTCGGCGTGACCTCTCCGGCAGGCAAGAAGTACCACGTGGCAGCCGCTTTCCCATCGGCCTGCGGCAAGACCAACTTTGCAATGCTGATCCCGCCCAAGGGTTTCGACGGCTGGAAAGTCACCACCATCGGTGACGACATTGCCTGGATCAAGCCGAACGCCGACGGCCGCCTGTATGCAATCAACCCCGAAGCCGGCTATTTCGGAGTGGCGCCGGGCACCAATGAGAAGACCAACCCGAACTGCATGGCGTCGCTGCGGGAAAACACGCTCTTCACCAATGTCGCGCTGACCGACGACGGTGACGTGTGGTGGGAGGGCATGACCCCGAACGCGCCCGCACACCTGATCGACTGGCAGGGCAAGGACTGGACGCCCGAGGACGGCAAGGCTGGACGCAAGGCTGCGCATCCGAATGCCCGCTTTACCGTGACGGCCTCGCAAAACCCGGCCATCGATGCCCAGTGGGACGATCCGGCGGGCGTGCCGATCGATGCCTTCATCTTCGGTGGTCGTCGCTCGACCACCGTGCCGCTGGTGACCCAGGCGCGCAACTGGATCGAGGGCGTCTACATGGCCGCGACCATGGGCTCCGAGACCACCGCAGCGCAGGCGGGTGCGCAGGGCATCGTGCGTCGCGATCCCTTCGCGATGCTGCCGTTTTGCGGCTACAACATGGCCGACTATTTCCGCCACTGGCTCGATCTGGGCCATCGTCTCGAAGTCGCCAAGGCAAAGCTGCCGGCGATCTTCTGCGTGAACTGGTTCCGCACCGACGAGCAGGGCAAGTTCATCTGGCCGGGCTACAGCGAGAACATGCGCGTGTTGCAGTGGATGATCGGGCGCATTGAGGGTGGCGCAGGCGCGGCCGAGCATGTCTTCGGCCATTCGCCGCGCTATGAGGACCTGAGCTGGGAAGGCCTGGAATTCGCACGCAGCCAGTTCGAGCAGATCACCGCCATCGATCCGGGGCAGTGGCATCGGGAGTTCGAGCTGCACGACGAGCTCTTCGGCATGCTGGCAAAGGGTCTGCCGCATCAGCTTCCCGATACCAAGGCAGCGCTGCAAAAGCGTCTGACCGCCTGAACTCGGACTGATCCAGGCCCGCACCCGGACGGTTTCGGGTGCGGGTGCTGCAACAGCGGACATGTCCCTGTTGGGACTGTGTTATCAATACACCTTTGTCCACTCACAGGATTCAAACGCCATGAATCGTCGCCTTGCCGTTGTCTTGACCCTGGCTGCATTCGCAGCGATGGGCTGCTCCAAGAAGGAAGAGCCCGCCAAGCCGGCCGCATCCGCAGCACCCGCGGCAGCGCCCGCCAAGGTGGTGAAGGTTGCGGTGTCGCCGACCTCTCCGCCGATGGTGTTCGAGAAAGACGGCAAGACGGTGGGCGCCGACATGGAATTGTTCGAGGGCTATTGCAAGGCTCGCAATTGCACGCTGCAGATCACCGCCTACGATTGGGCCGGGATGCTCGGTGCGGTCAGCAGTGGTCAGGCTGATGTGGCCTTTTCGGGGATTTCGATCACCGACAAGCGCAAGGAAGTCATGGACTTCTCGCAGCCCTACTATGACAACGCCTGGCACCTGGTCAGCCTGGCAAGCAAGAACCTGAAGATCACCGATCTGGCCGAACTCAAGAAGTACTCGATCGGCTTTCCCCGCGGCATGGCCTATGCAGACCTGATCAAGAACGATCTGGAGCCCAAAGGCTTGTACCAGCTCGACAAGGTCAAGCTCTACCCGAGCTACAACGAGGTGATCGCCGATCTGCAAAACGGCAACCTCGATCTGGCCTTCATCGAAGAGCCGGTTCTGGCCAACTACAAGTTCAAGCAGAACCTGCCCTTCGAGAGCAGCTATGCCTTCACCGGTTTTGACAAGCTCGGCTTTGCGTTTGCCAAGGGCTCGCCGATGCGCGACGACTTCGACAAATACCTGACCGAACTCGGCCCGGACAAGATCAAGGCCGTTCTCGACACCTGGATGAAGTGATCGTCTGATGGGTTTCGGCGGCATCCTGGCTCAGCTCGCGCAGGGTGCCGCCCAGACCATCTACATCACACTGGCTTGCTGCGCGACGGCATTGATCGTCGGTCTGGTGGTGGCTGGCTTGAGGCGGGTGGCCAGCCCGCTGGTGGTTGGGCTGCTTGATGTCTTCACCTATGTGTATCGCGGCGTGCCGGTGCTGGTGATGCTGTTCATGGTCTATTTCGGCTTGCCGGGCATCGGGCTGAAAGTCTCACCGCTCTGGGCGATGATGCTCAGCCTCGGTCTGATCGCCGCCGCCTATGTGGGCGAGGTGTTTCGGGGCGCGCTCGATGCAGTCGATCCGACGGAAATCCTGGCCGCGCAAGCCAGCGGACTGAGCCGGGTGCAGGTCCTGATGTCGATCGAGTTGCCGCAGATGCTGCGCATGTCTGTGCCCGGGCTGATCAACGAGTTCACCACGATCCTGAAGTACTCGCCGTTTGGTTTCACCGTCGGCCTGCCCGAGATCACCAAGCAGGCGATGACCCTGACCAGCACCACGCTGCGCGGCATTGAAATCTATCTGGCGGTTGGAGTGCTGTACTTTCTGATCTATCGCCTCCTGCTGGTGGGCGTGCATCTGCTCGAGCGCCGCTTCAGGGTGCCCGGTCTGTCGCCGCAGTGAGGCCCGGATGGCATTGATCGAGATTCGCGATCTGGTCAAAACCTTCGGCGAGCGCCAAGTGCTCTCGGGCATCGACCTCAACGTCAATGAAGGTGATGTCAAGGTCGTAATGGGGCCTTCGGGGTGCGGCAAGACCACCCTGCTGCGATGCCTCAACCGTCTGGTCGAGCCGACCTCAGGGTCGATTCGTCTGCGTGGACAGGAGGTGCTCGGACCGGACGTGGATGTGAGGGCCCTGCGCCAGAGCATCGGCTTCGTGTTCCAGCAGTTTGCGCTGTACCGGCATCTGAGCGTCATCGAAAACGTGACGCTGGCCCTGCGCAAGCTGCGCGGCCTGCGCCGCGCCGAAGCCCGCGAAAGGGGGATGCACGAACTGGCTCGCCTTGAGCTGGTCGGGCATGCAGACCAGTATCCCTCGCAGCTCTCGGGTGGTCAGAAGCAGCGCGCGGCGATTGCGAGGGCGCTGGCGATGGATCCGGCGGTTCTGCTGCTCGATGAGCCCACCTCGGCGCTGGACCCGATCCTGACGCGGGAAGTCTGCGCGCTGATCAACCGGCTGTATCTGGACAATGTGACCATGGTCTGTGTCACGCACGACCTCTATCTGGCCCGCTACATCTCTGACCGCGTGGTGTTCCTCGATGCCGGCGTGGTCCGCGCCGAAGACACCATCGAAAACCTCTCGCGCAATCGGGATGATCCCAAGATCCGTTCGTTCTTCGGTCGGGAGGGGTCGGCATTGTGATCGGATTGGATCGCTTCCTGGGCGATGTGCTGGAGCAATGGCCACTGATCGCAGCCGGCCTGGTCCAGACCTTGAAACTCACTGCGGTTATCAGCGTCACCGGTTTTCTCACCGGGATCGGGGTGTTCTATCTCACGCTCAGTCGATCGGCCTGGGTCCGCCATGCCACGCGGGCCTACATCTCGTTTTTCGTAGGCATGCCGCTGATCGTGCTGCTGTTTCTCATGTACTACGGGCTGCCGCAGTGGGGTGTGAAGGTCACGCCCTTCTGGATTGCGGTGATCGGCTTCACTTTGAATGTCGCGGCGTATAACGCCGGATATCTGGGCACGGCCTATAACGGGTTGGACCCGGCCGAACTGGAGTCGGCTCGTGCGCAGGGCTTCAGCCATCGGCAGGTCTTTTCTCTGATCACCCTGCCGCAGGTGTTGCGCCTGTCGGTCCCGGCGCTGACGAACCAGGTGATCCTGAATCTCAAGGACAGCTCGGTGGCCTTCCTGATTCAGTACACCGAGTTCTTTGCGCGCATTCAGGAGCTGGCATCGACCAATTTCCAGTTCTTTAAAGCCTATTTGTTGGCCGCGCTGGTTTATTTGATGCTGGTGTCCGTGATTGTTTTGTGCGCGCGGGCACTGGAGCGGCGCTTCATTCTGCCCGGCACCGTGCGCTGAACTGAAAGGCCGTCATGAACAGTGTGCTGGAAGTCCCGGGCCGATCCGATGCCCTGAGCCTGATTCAATCGCATGCCTCCAGTCTGGCGCGCCTTGCGGGTTTCGATGACGCACGCTGCCTGGCCATCGAGCTGGCCTGCGAGGAGGCTTTCGGTCGCATCATGGAGCGGGCATCAGGCAGTCCGGGCATTGAGCCGGTGCGCATGGTGTCCGAGCTCAATGTGCTTGCACTGACCATCACCTTTCACGACCAGGCGCCACCCGCCAAGCGTCTGGACGACCTGGCGAGCGAGCAGGCTGCGGCTGAGCTCGATGAGGTGGATCTGGGCGCGGTGTCTCGCCGGCTGATTCGCGCGGCGGCCGATTCGGTGACCTGGATGCCGATGGGGCGCCAGGGACATCGCACGCAGATGGTGTTCAACCGGCCGCAGCGCGCGATTGCGTCGATGGAGCCGCAGGCCGCGTTGCAGGCCTTCGATGAGCAGACGCCGCTGGCTCCTGTGCAGGACTACACCGTCAGGCTGGCCAGCGAGGAGGCGGACTGGCACCCCATTGCGGTGGCGGTGTATCGCACCTATGGCTACACCTACCCGCTGGACGACTTCTATCTTCCGGATCGCATTCGTGAGCTGAACCAGACCGGCCTGGTGCTGTCGGCCGTGGCGGTCACCGCGGCCGGCGAGGTGGTGGGCCACTATGCCCTCGATGTGCAGGGCTTCGGGCAGTTCGGTGTGAAGCCGCCGTTCACCGGTGAGCTTGGCAAGGCGGTGGTGGATCCGGCACATCGCAGCCGCGGGCTGATGGAGCGGATGCGTCGCTTCGTGGAAGGAGAGGCCCGCAGCCGTGGCCTGGTTTCGGTGTTCAGCGAACCGACGATGGCGCACCCCTTCAGCCAGAAGGCCAACGAGAGCCTGGGCTCGCGCCCCAGCGCCGTGTTGCTGGGCTTGGTCGCCAGCCAATTTCTGGGTCTGAAAGCGATCGAATCGGCCGCAGCCGGTCAGCGCACCAGCGTGATGTTCTATCACCAGCCGCTGGGTCCGCAGAGCGCGCGACGGGTGCATGCGCCGCCGATTCATCGACCGATGCTGTGGCGCACCTATGCCGCCTGCGGCATCGAGGTGGAGGATGCCGGGCCCTCGGAGCCGCAGGCGCAACACACCGAGCTTGCGGCGCAATTCGTGCCGCACATCGAGATCGGCCTGGTCACGGTGCGGGTTGCGGGTCAGGACATGGCTCATGCGCTGCGACAGTGCATGCAGCAGCTGGTCCGGGACTCAGGCGCGCGGGTCATCTACCTGGCGCTGCGCCTGGACGACCCGGGCTGCCCGGCGGCCTGCGCGGCGGCCGAAGGTTTTGGTTTTCACTATTCCGGCCTGTGCCCGCTGTTTGATGACGGCCACGACGTGCTGCGCATGCAGTACGTCAATGTGCCGATCGATTTCGGTGCGCTGGCGGTGGCAGGGTCCTTTGCCCGGGAGATCGTCGACTACGTGCAGGCTGACCGGGCGCGGGTGGATGCGCTGTGATGGGTGCGATGCGGTGCATGCCAGGACCGGAGTCGATTGCGCATCAAATCTGATGCTAGAGTGCATCAACTTTGATGCGAGGGTTCACCATGCGAACGACCGTCACCATTGACGACGATCTCTATCAGCGCGCATTGGAGGTGGCCGAACCCGGGCTGGAGAAAAGTGATCTCTTTCGCGCGGCCATCCAGACCTACATCCGGGTGCAAGCGGCCAAACGATTAGCCGCGTTGGGAGGCCGCGCGCCGACCATGCAGGACGTCCCGCGCCGCAGATCGGCTGCCAAACCTGCCCGATGAGTGGGGTGCTGGTCGATACATCAGTCTGGGTGGCGCACTTTCGTCAGGCCGAGCCGCGTCTGCAGTCGCTGCTGTCTGAGGATCGGGTGTTGTCGCACCCGCTGATCGTTCTGGAGATTGCCTGCGGCACGCCGCCTGCGCCCCGGGCCCGCACCCTGAGCAGCCTTCAGGCCCTGCAGCAGTCGGCGCCGGTGACACCAGAAGAAACACTGAGCTTCATCGCCACGCATCGGCTGCACAACAGCGGATGCGGCGCGATTGATCTGTGCCTTTTGGCCTCAGCGCGGATGACGCCTCACACCAGCTTGTGGACTTTGGATCGCAACCTGGCCGGGTTGGCGCGCAGGTTAGGGGTGTTGTTTCAAGCCGCACGCGCCTGAGCCACCCTCGACACGCTCAGCGCATTGACGATCAGCAGCACCTGAAAGATCGCGATGCCGACCCACACTGCAGCAGGCCAGCCGGCATCCATCAGCCGCCCGAAAATCGCGGGCGAAATGGCCAGGCCGGTGTCCAGGCCCGAATACACCAGGCCATAGACCCGGCCGGTGGCACCGGGCGGACTGGCACGGCGCACCAGCAGGTCGCGCGCAGGGCCGGCCGTGCCGGCACCGAAGCCCATCACTGCAAAGAGGCCCGGCACCATCCAGCCGGGCGCGGGCGACAAGGCGATGATCAGCGCGACAACGGCGGCCACCGCATAGCCGATGGCCACCACCTGTTCGGCACGTGAGGGGTCAGCCGCCACGAAACCACCGGCGAGCGTGCCGGCGGCACTGGCCAGCATGAAGGCGGTGAGGCACAAGGCCACCCAGGTCGGTTGCACGTCGTGCAGCACGCGCGCAGCTTCGGGGCCGAAGGTCTGAACGCCGCCAAAGCCCAGTGCAGAGGTGAGAAAAAACGCGAAGCTCATCCACACCGCGGGCAGCTTCAGGAAAGCCAGCGCAGAGGGCGCGTCGGCCTGGGCCTTCGCATCGGCAGGCGTCGCATGCACGATGCCTAATGCACCGACAGGCTGGCCGGCGAGCAGTTCGCGGTGCAGCCAGATCATGAGCAGGATGGCTGCGGCCAGCAGGCCTGCACAGGCGATGGCCGTGCGCCATGAACTCAGCCCGGTGATGCCCACCAGAAACACCGGTGCCAGTGCCCAACCGAGGTTGCCGGCCACGCCGTGCAGGGCATAGGCCTTGGCCAGACGGGTCGGGGGAACGCGGGCATTGAGGATGGAGTAGTCCACCGGATGAAAGGGTGCATTGCCCAGGCCTGCGAACACGCTGCCCACCATCAGCATCGCGTAAGTCGGTGCGGTGGACAGGATGAGCGTGGCCAGCACGAATGAACACAGGGCCGCGAGCATGACCGGCACTGCGCCGATGCGATCGACCACGAAGCCTGCAAGTGCCTGGCCCACGCCCGAGACAATGAAGAACATCGTCATCAGCAGGCCGAGCTCGGCATAGCTCAGCGAGAACTCGGCCTTGATCCAGGGAAAGAGCGGCGCCAGGATCAGATGGAAGAAGTGCGAGCAGCCGTGCGCAGTGGAGACCACGGCGACGGTGCGGCGCTCTCGTTGTGGGGTGTCGGGGGCGGTGTGGGCGCCGGCAGGCAGGGTGGCGGTGGAGCTCATCGGGGCAGGATAGCCCAAGGGGTGGGCGAGCGGGTCGCGACCCTCAGGCAAATGGATTGACGACGTTCATGCCTGCGAGGGTGCTGCCGTGCCGCAGATCTTCGGTCTGCGCGGCGGGCACGATCAGCTTCGCCAGGCGCACAACTCGACGCTGCGCGACCTCGATGCATCGCCGGAGACGGTCGCACGCGGGTTGCTCCAGCAGGCGCCCGTGCGACGCAGGCCTTCGAAGCACGACTGCGCTTTACGCATGCTGCCTTCGTTCCAGCAGAGCCTGGCCACGCCACTGTCCCTGAAGAGGTAGCCGAACACGCCCTGGCGCGCCACGCGTTGCTCGTAGCCGGCGCAATCGGCCACGGCGGCATCACGACCGTTCGGACACACGACCAGCAGTCTCAGGTCATCGAAGGAATCGCTGTCGGCGGTGCTGCTGAAGTGGCAGCGGTCGTCGATCTGGACCACGCCGTCGATCTTCAGCGTGCACTTGGCGTTGAGGGTGCGGGGCTGGGCGGTGGCATCGGTCCAGAGCCCGAAAAGGGCGAAGAGCCCGGCGAGCACAATGATGAGGACAGGCTGAGGTGTGGCGGGTTTGTGCATGTAAACAGGCTTTCTGGAGGGTCAAGGGCGGAAGGTTCGATGAAGCAAGCATTCCATCTGACAGCATATGCGCTATCATCGAAGGATGCCAACCCTCGTCGTTGATACAAATGTTTTGGTGTCGGCGCTCATTCGCGGCGGTGTGGCGTCGCGTGGCATCGTGCGTGCTTGTTTGAGTGCTCACTACCGTCCTGCGATCGGACCGGCCTTGCTGGCTGAATACGAAGATGTTCTTGGACGTGATGCTCTTTTTGAAGGAAGCGCCCTGTCAGCAATTGAACGCACGGAGGTGTTCGACGGCTTCCTGAGCGTATGTGTCTGGGTTGAGGTCTTCTACGCTTGGCGTCCCAATTTGCCTGACGAGGCTGATAATCACCTGATCGAACTGGCGGTTGCTGCAAGAGCTGATGCAATCGTCACTCGCAACCTGCGCGACCTGTCGCGCGGCGAGCTGAAATTTCCATCGCTGCGTCTGCTCACCCCCGAGCAGTGCCTGGAGGCCTTTCCATGTCCACCCTGACCATTCGACTGCCTGACGACAAACACGAACGTCTCAAATCACTTGCTCGCGCAAATTCAATCAGTGTCAACAAACTGATGGATGAGCTGGCGACCGTGGCATTGGCCAATTACGACGCGCGCGTGCGATTCGAGACCCGGGCGGCTCGCGGTGACGCCGTTTGCGCATTGGACCTACTGGACAAGCTCGATGCGGCAGAGTGAATGAGGTCGGGCGCCTGGTCTCTTCAAAGACAGGATCGCTTGAACCTGTGAAGCGGTTCATCCCCGAGCCCATCAGCCACCGTGCTGAGTCTTCACCACCTTGTCCACCGGAAAACCCAGTTCGGCGGCGCGCTTCATGAGCGACTCATACACGCCTGGCGGCAGCGTCGGGGTGCGCGAGAGCACCCACAGATACTCGCGGCGCGGCTCGCCCACCACCGCCCAGCGGTAGTCGGCGTCGAGCTCGATCACCTGGTAGTCGCCCCAACCGACCGGCAGCCATCGCAGTGATGCGGGCAAAAAGGTGACACGCAGCTTGGCGTTGCTCGGGTCCGTGACCTTGGCCACGCCGGTGACCGAGTCATAGC
>CAIXXI010000345.1 GCA_903923345.1 uncultured Burkholderiales bacterium
GAGCGTCGCCGAAGGGGTGGCGCAACGGAGCTCCTGGTTAAACCGCGATGCCTGAGACCGTCGAACCCACCCTGAGCATCCGCGCCGACGCCAGCCTGTCGACGCCCGACCAGACCCGGCTGCCGTTCGAGCACATCGAACTCACGCTCGACAGCGAAGCCGACTGCGCGCATGCGATTCGCGCGATGCAGGTTCGTGGCGCGCCGCTGATTGGCGCGGTCGCCGCATTCGGGCTGGCCTTCGCGATCCGGCAGGCTCCGGATGATGAGTCGATTGCCAAGGCTTTTGCCCGGCTCGAGCAGACCCGCCCGACTGCGGTCAATCTGCGCTGGGCGTTGACCAGGGTCCGTGACCGGATCGCTGAGGTGGCCGTGCCCGACAGGCCTGGCGTTGCCTGGCAGCAGGCGTGTCTGATCGCCCAGGAAGACGAGCAGATCAACCGGGCCATCGGCGAGTACGGCGCTGCGCTGCTGCGCGATCGGGCCGAACACAGGGCTCGCCTGGGCCGCCCCGTGACACGCGAAGCGCCGTTGCAGGTGCTGACCCACTGCAATGCCGGCCGACTGGCGACGGTTGCGCATGGCACCGCACTGGCGCCGATTTACTTTGCGCACGACGCCGGGCTGCACCTGCATGTCTGGGTCGACGAGACCCGGCCCCGAAATCAGGGATCTAGCCTGACCGCCTGGGAACTGGCCCGTGCCGGCGTGCCGTGCACGGTGATCGTCGACAATGCCGGTGGCCATCTGATGCAGCACGCTCAAGTCGATGCGGTCATCGTCGGTTGCGACCGGGTCGCCCGAAATGGCGACGTCGCCAACAAGATCGGTACCTATCTGAAGGCACTGGCCGCCAAAGACTGCGGCGTCCCGTTCTGGGTCGCCTGTCCGACGCCGACAATCGACGAACGCATCGATACCGGCGCGCGCATCCCGATCGAGTTGCGCGATGCGCGCGAAGTCACCCACGCCAGCGGTATCGACAGCACCGGCCATCGACAGGAACTCAGACTCGTCCCCGAGGGCGTCGATGCGCTGAACCCGGCATTCGATGTCACGCCGGCCCGCCTGATAGACGGGCTGCTGACCGAGCAGGGGCTGATCCCCGCCACCCCCGAAGCAGTGATCGCAGCGCTGGTTCGCGCCGGCCGAATTCCGGCCACACCATGACGATCGATGCGTCATCAGAAAGGCAGTCCATGACTGAAAATCAGGCCCGTGCTGAACTGATCACCACCGCGCGGGCGACGATCGAGCGAGGCATCAACCATGGCAGTGCCGGCAATGTCTCGATGCGCTGGCACCGCGGTGGATCAGATGGCCTGCTGATCACGCCCAGCGCCCTGCCGTGTGATCAGTACACCCTCGACGACATCGTCTGGATGTCGATCGTCCCGCCCACCGACACCGCTTCTGCGCAGACTCAACCAATCATCGATGGCCGGCGCAGGCCGTCTTCTGAGTGGCGTTTCCATCACGACATCCATGCCCGTCGCCCGGAGGTCAATGCCGTCGTGCACACGCACGCCCCGCATTGCGCAGCGCTCAGTTGCCTGCCTCAGGTGCAGCAAAGCGGCATCCCGGCCTTTCATTACATGGTGGCCGCGGCCGGTGGGTCTGACATCCGCTGCGCCCCTTACGCAGCCTTCGGTACCCAGGCGCTCAGCGACCACGCCCTGGCGGCACTCGAAGGTCGACGTGCTTGTCTGCTCGGGCATCACGGCATGATCGCAGTCGGCGCGACCCTGGCAGCTGCGCTGGCGCTGGCAGTCGAAGTCGAATGGCTGGCCCGCACCTATGCTCAAACCCTGCAGTTGGGCATGCCGGACATCCTGTCAGGGCAGCAGATGGACGAAGTGCTGAGAAAATTCGCCGACTATCGGCCCTGATGTCTGGCTTCAGGCTTGATACGATCGCCACAAAGAGGATGCCTTCGATGCGTACCGTCCGCGTGGCCGCGCTCTACACCTATCCGATCAAATCCTGTGCCGGCATCGCAACCGACACGCTGAGATTCGATGACCTGGGCCCACTCGATGACCGCCGCTGGATGCTCATCGACCAGCACCAGCAATTCATCACCCAGCGCGAGGTCCCCGGTCTGGCACTCGTTCGACCCGCCCGGGTGGACGGTGGGCTTCGTGTCCTGGCGCCTGGGATGCCTGCCCTGACCGTCAACGGCTCGGGCGGCGCGCGGTGCGTCACCTGGTGCTGGGACGACCGCTGTGTCGGCTTCGATGAAGGCGATGCGGCGGCCGAATGGTTCAGCGCAGTCACCGGTCGTACAGCAAGACTGCTGCGCTTTGACAGCACCGTGCCCCGGGCATCCGACCGTCACTGGGTCGGCGCCGCATCGGGTCAGCCTGGCGCACTGACCCGCTTCAGCGACGGGTTCCCGCTGCTGGTCATCTCGA
>CAIXXI010000346.1 GCA_903923345.1 uncultured Burkholderiales bacterium
GGCAGCCCGCGCGATCGTGACGCACAGGGTGGTCGCATCGGTGCCGTTCTTCTGGAACAGCGTCCAGTCGGCATGCGGCAGCAGTGCCACCAGCCGCTCGGCCAGCTCCACCATGCGCGCGCTCGGCCCGGTCATCAGATCACCCAGACTGGCCTGACGCGCAGCCGCTTCATCCACCAGCGGGTTGCGATACCCCACGATCATGGGGCCGTATGCGCACATGAAATCGATGAAGTGGCGGCCATCTGCATCGCGCAATCGGCAGCCCTCAGCGGCTTCGAAAAACTGCGGGTAGTTGGCCGGCAGGGAGGCCACATTCATGTGGCCGAACATGCCGCCCGGAATCACGCGCCGGGCACGCTCGCGCAGAGCGGCGTCTTGCGCTCGGGCGGTCGAGAGTGACTCAAACGAAGCATTGGCATGCATGCACTGACCCCTGAGAGTGCGGATGATCGAAGGTACAGGATTTGAATTCATTCCGGGTTATGAGACCTTAGGCATCTGACATCTCTCGCGGAGCACGTACCGATGAATGACTCACGAGGCCTGCCCTTCTCATCCGGCACGTCCAGCAGCCACGAGACCTATGAGCGCGCGTTGGCAGCCCTCAATGTCTATCGGGGCGACGCAGTGGCAATCATTGACGAGGCGCTGAGCACTGACCCTGACTTCGTCATGGGACATGTCTTGCGCGCCGAGGTGCTCATCACGATGTGGGAGCGCAGTGTGCTGCCCAAGGTGCATGAGAGCCTGCAGTCGCTACAGGCGCTGCACGACCGCAGCAATGATCGGGAGCGCGCGCATGCGCAGGCGATTGCAAGATGGGCTCAGGGCGACTGGGACGGCATGCGTCTGAGCTTCGAGCGGCTGCTGGCGGATCATCCCCGAGACCTGCTGGCGCTGCAGGTCAGCCACCTGGCCGATTTCTATCACGGCGATCGCGACAGTCTTCGCGCACGGCCCGAGCGCGTCCTGCCCTCTTGGACTTCGGCTGACCCCGCTTATGGGATCTTGCTGGGCATGCAGGCGTTTGGCCTGGAAGAGTGCGGCCAATATGCCCAGGCCGAAGACACCGGGCGCCGGGCACTCGAGCTGCAACCCGACGATTGCTGGGCCCATCATGCCGTGGCTCATGTATTGGAAATGCAGGCGCGCCAAGCCGAAGGCATTGCCTTCATGCAGTCACGCGAGGCGCACTGGGCGCAGTCCGATAACGGGTTTTCGTTTCACAACTGGTGGCATACCGCGCTGTTCAACCTCGATCAGGGCCGCAACGCCGAAGCGCTGGCGCTCTATGACCGCTGCATCCGACCCGAGCCCATCGGTGTGCAAGTGATGATGCTCGACGCGACAGCGCTGCTATGGCGCCTGCATCTGAATGGCGTCGATGCCGGCACGCGCTGGAACGAACTGGCCGATACCTACGAGCAGAGTGAGGAGGCCGGGTTTTACGTCTTCAACGACATGCATGCGATGGCAGCCTATACCGCCACCGGACGCACCCGGGCGGCCGCCGACCTGCTCAAGGCGGTGCAGGCATCGGCTGCGGGCCAGGGCACCAATGCCCGCATGACCCGCGAAGTGGGCCTGCCCATCGTGCAGGCCATCGATGCCTTCGGGCAGGGCCGTTTTGCCGAGACGGTGAACCTGCTGCTGCCGGTGCGCTACAAGGCCCACGCCTTCGGCGGCAGCCATGCGCAGCGCGACATCATTCATCGCACGCTGATCGAAGCGGCACTGCGCGGCGGCGATCAGCCCATGGCGCGTGCGCTCACACAGGAGCGCACCGCGCACAAATCACACTGCGCGTTCAGCTGGGGGCTGCGGCAGCGCGCGGCTTAGGTTCGGAATGGATTTTCAACCCGCAGTGCACCGAACATCTGCCCGTGCTGAAGGTCTTCACTCAGCAGACGTGTGCTGCCCGCCTGCAATGCGGCCGCCACGATGAGTGCGTCATAAAAGCCGATCGCTGAACGGCCTTGCAGCTCGATCGCTTTCGAATACAGCGCGGCGCTGGGCATCACAGTCCACAGAGGCATCAGGATGCGTTGCATGAAGACCTCAGCATCTGCTGGTGTCAGCGGCCGTGCCAACTTGCGTGTGAGCACGTTGAGCGTTTCCTGAACAACCTGAAAACTGATGCAGCCGGTCTGCGCCTCCAACGCCGTACGAATGA
>CAIXXI010000347.1 GCA_903923345.1 uncultured Burkholderiales bacterium
AACTCGCCCTGGTGATCGGCAAGCGCGCCAGCCATGTGCCGGCGGCCCGCGCGATGGAGCATGTGTTCGGCTATCTGAATTTCATCGATGGTTCGGCACGCGGCGTGGTGCCACCGAACAACGTCTTCTACCAGATGAAGTCACGGGCCACCTTTGCACCCATCGGCCCGTACCTGGTGACAGCCGATGAGGTGGCCGATCCGCAGAGCCTGCAGGTGAAGCTCTGGGTCAACGGCGAGCTCAAGCAGCACTACAACACCAGCGACATGGCCCACAAGATCAGCCGCTGCATCGAGTGGGTGTCGTCGATCCACGATCTGGAGCCAGGCGACATTCTGGCTTTGGGGACGAACCATCGCGGGCTGTCGGCTTTCCAGGACGGCGATCGGATCGAGCTGGAATGCGAAGGCATGGGGCGCCTGTCGATCACGGTTCGCGATGAACTCAAGCGGACCTGGGCTCGAGAGACCCGGCTCGAACGCGAGCAGAAAGGCCTGGAGGGGCTGACGCCCCAGCTCAGCGGGAAGTACGCGAAGAGCGCCTAAGCCCTGCTCGTCTTTCGATGGATCATCTTGAACAGACCGATCAAGCCACCGGGGAAGAAGGCCAGCGTCGCAATCAGCACGCTGCCCAGCACGATCTTGTCGGCATAGCCTCCCAGCGATAGAAACTTTTCCTGCGCGAGGACCAAGCCCGTCGCCAGCAGCGGTCCGAGCAGCACCCGTCGACCGATCAGCACGACCGCAGTCAGCATCAGGATCAAAAAGTAGGAATCGAGAATGTCGGCACTGACGTAGGCGCGTTGATAGGCGTAGAGCCATCCAGCGGCTGCAGTCAGCGGTGCCGAGAACAGAAAGACCTTCATGCGAACCGCCTGCGGGTCGATGCCCGACATGATTGCCAGTCGCGGATTGAGGTGCGACATGACCGCGGCTGAACCGAGCCGCGAGTGGCGAAAGCGGGCGACCAGGTACAGCACGACAATCAGCAGCGCAAACGCATAGGGCCACAGCTCGCGGTCGTTGGCTGCCTTGAGCGAGAGCGTGCCCAGCGACAGGTCAAGGGGCGGAATGCCTCGCAGGCCGTCGGACCCACCCAAAAACGACCAGTTCTGTGCAACCGTTGCCGCCACCACCGCGATGGCATAAGTCACCAGCGAGAACACGAATTCGCGCAGGCGCAGGGTGATCAGCCCCAGCAGGCTGGCAAAGGCCAGCGCAATCAGGATCGAGGCGATCAGGGTCGCCCATGAGCCCGCACCCGCCTGCGTCGACAACAAGGCGGTGGTGTAGCTGCCGGTTGCGAAGAACACCGTGTGTGCAAGGCTGACCTCGCCCAGATCGGAGACGATCAGATCCAGGCCATAGGCCATGACCGCGAAAATGGCGATCAGCACGAAGGCGCTGTAGACCGCCCCCGAGCCACCGGCAAGTTTCGGGGCGAAGAACAGCAGCACCGCGAAGGCAGCCAGCAGCAGGTTACGAAGGTTCGAGGTCATGGTCGGTGCGAGGCGATCGGATACTAGTGAGCCCGCGCGGCCAGGCCGCCCGGGCGCAGGACCAGCACCGCGATCAGAACGAGAAAGGCTGCAGCCGTGGTGTAGGCCGGTGAGATGAGGGCACCGAACAGTGCAGTGAACAGCCCAAGGGCGATGCCGGCGAGGTAGCTGCCGAGCACGCTGCCGATCCCGCCCAGCACGACCACCACGAAGGTCATGATCACTTCATCGAAACCCATCGAGGTGAGAATCGGTGTGCGGGGACCGACCATCGCCCCGGCCAGAGCAACTGCGGCCCCCTCGAAGGCGAACACACCCAGATAGACGTTGCGAATGTTCACCCCGGCGAGTTCGGCGAGTTTCGGGTCCTCGGCGACCATGCGCACCAGGCGCCCGATCTTGGTGCGATCGAGCAGGCGCTTGAGCACGATGAATTCGACGATCGCCACCACCACGATGGCCACGTCCTGCCAGGTCAGCCAGAGGTCTCCCAGGGTGATGTCCTTCGAGGACAGGGGCGTCTCAAGAATCTGGCCGGTCGATCCGAAGATCAGCGCGGCTGCGCCGTGCAGCACGTAGCCCATGCCCAGCGTCATGATCATGATCGACACCAGATTCTGTTCGATCGTGGCCTGCAGCATGATCCGTTGCACCAGCAGACCGATCAGGATGCCCACCAGCATCGCCAGCGGAATCGACACCAGATAGGGCAGACCGAGCTGTGCAATGGCGAACCAGGTCACGAAGGCGCCGACCATGTACATCTGCCCATGGCCGAAATTGACCAGGCGGGCGACGCCCAGCAGCACCGTCCAGCCGATGGCGACGAGCGCGTAGGCGTGGCCGAGCACCAGGCCATTGACGAGTTGCTGTGTGAGGTTCATCCGTGATGGCTTCCAAGGTAGGCTTGCGCGATGCGTGGGTCGCCGCGCATTGCGTCGGCTGTGCCCTGGGCGACGATGCGGCCCCGCTCGAGCAGGACCAGTCGATCGACCACATCGATGGCGGCGGCCACGTTTTGTTCGACCAGCAGAATCGACAGACCGGTTGAAGCCAGCGTGCGCATGGTCTGCAGCACGGTGGACACCAGCCGGGGCGCCAGGCCGATCGAGGGCTCATCCAGCATCAGGACGCGCGGACCGAGCATCAGGGCTCTGCCAATGCCGAGCATCTGACGTTCACCGCCCGACAATTGCGAGCCGAGGTGATTGCGCCGCTCGAGCAGGCGCGGAAACAGTTCGAACACCGCCTGCTGGTCATAGACCCTGCGGCCGCTTGCTGCGACCGTGCCCGCCAGGGCGCTCAGGTTTTCGTCGACCGTCATCTGCCCGAAGATCAGCTTGCCTTCTGGCACGAGCAGCAGGCCACTGCGGGCGCGATCATGGGCTGGCAGGCGGCTGATATCGCGCCCATCGAGCATGACCTGCCCGCTGACCTTCGGTGCGCCGCGTGACCATCCGGCCAGCGCATTGACCAGGGTGGATTTGCCGGCGCC
>CAIXXI010000348.1 GCA_903923345.1 uncultured Burkholderiales bacterium
ATCAGCGCCTCGTCCCACAAAAAGCTTCGAAACGACGCCAGGACATCGGCACGCTCAGCAAAGCGCTCGGCCAGGATGTCGCGGGCACCGTCCAGTGCCGCCTTCACGTCTGCGACGCCCGCCTCTGCATTCAGGTACGCCTGCGCCGCTTCCTGCGGGACCAGCGTGCTATCCGACAGCAGCGCATCGGCCAGCGGCTCCAGGCCGGCTTCCCGGGCAATCTGCGCACGGGTGCGGCGCTTGGGTTTGTAAGGCAGATACAGGTCTTCGAGGACCTGCTTGGTCAGAGCTCCGTCAATGGCACGGGCGAGGTCGTCGGTGAGCTTGCCCTGCTCCGCGATACTGGACAGCACCGCATCGCGGCGCGCCTCCAGTTCACGCAAGTAAATCAGCCGCTCATCGAGAAATCGAAGCTGGTTGTCATCGAGTCCGCCGGTGGCTTCCTTGCGATAGCGCGCAATGAAGGGCACGGTCGCCCCCTCGTCGATCAGGCCCACTGCCGCATCGACCTGATGGGCAGCCACGTTGAGCTCGTCGGTCAGTCGGGCCCGCACGCGTGCATCGGAGGCGGGCTTCACGGGTGTTCGACCCGTTGAGGGGGAGACGTCGTTCATCGGTGAAGAGGAATTCGCAAGGGGGCGGCAGTGTGCCACACCCCCCGCGAAGCCTCAGTGCACCGTGCGCTGGAACACGAATCGCCCGTTGTCGAAATCGACCGGAACCACATCCTTGGGCAGGAACTTACCTTCGAGAATCGAACGGGCCACCGGATTTTCCAGATGCTGCTGAATCGCCCGCTTGAGCGGGCGCGCACCAAACACTGGATCGAACCCGACCTTGGCGATCTCATCGAGTGCGCGATCGGTGACCGTGAGGGCCAGATCGCGTTCAGCCAGCCGAGCTTCAAGACGCTTGAGCTGGATCTTCGCAATCGAGCGGATGTGCTCGGCCGCCAGGGCATGGAACACCACGATCTCGTCGATCCGGTTGATGAACTCAGGCCTGAAGTGCTGCTTGACCTCGCCCATGACCGCCTCCTTGATCACCTCGGGATCGGCCCGCTCGGACGACAGGCGCTGGATTTCATGCGACCCGAGATTCGAGGTCATCACGATCACGGTGTTCTTGAAATCAACCGTACGCCCCTGGCCATCGGTCATGCGGCCGTCGTCGAGCACCTGCAGCAGCACATTGAAGACGTCCGGATGCGCCTTTTCAACCTCGTCGAAGAGGATGACGCTGTAGGGGTTGCGACGCACCGCCTCGGTCAGGTAGCCGCCCTCGTCATAGCCGACATAGCCCGGAGGCGCGCCGATCAGTCGCGACACCGAATGCTTTTCCATGAACTCCGACATGTCGATCCGGATCATGTGGTCTTCGGAGTCGAACAGGAACATCGCGAGCGCCTTGCACAGCTCGGTCTTGCCGACGCCGGTCGGCCCCAGAAACAGGAAGGATCCATAGGGTCGGTTCGGATCGGCCAGGCCGGCACGCGAGCGTCGGATCGCATCCGACACGAGCCGCACGGCTTCCTCCTGCCCGACCACCCGATCATGCAGGCGCGACTCCATCTGCAGCAGCTTTTCGCGCTCGCCCTGCATCATCTTCGAGACCGGAATGCCGGTGGCGCGTGACACCACCTCGGCAATTTCCTCGGCACCGACATGGGTTCGCAGCAGTCGCGGACGACCGGTATCGGCGCCACCGCCCTGCTCGGCTGCGTGCGCAGACTCCAGCCGGCCTTCGAGTTCGGGCAGCTTGCCGTACTGAATCTCGGCCACCTTGTCGAACTGGCCCTTGCGCTGCAGATCGGTCATCTGTGCGCGCAGCTTGTCGATCTCGGCCTTGATCGCGGCACTGCCCTGCACCGCGGCCTTCTCGGCTTTCAGGATGTCCTCCAGGTCGGCGTATTCCTTGCCGAGCTTGTCGATTTCCTGCTCGATCAGGTCGAGCCGCTTGCGAGAGGCCTCATCGGTTTCCTTCTTGACCGCTTCGCGCTCGATCTTGAGCTGGATCACGCGCCGATCGAGCTTGTCCATGACCTCGGGCTTGGAGTCGATCTCCATCTTGATGCGAGCGGCGGCTTCATCGATCAGATCGATGGCCTTGTCCGGCAGGAAGCGGTCGGTGATGTAGCGGTTCGACAGTTCGGCTGCAGCGACGATGGCCGGATCAGTGATCTCGATGCCGTGATGCAGTT
Source organism: uncultured Burkholderiales bacterium (assembly GCA_903923345.1). Lineage (GTDB taxonomy): Bacteria > Pseudomonadota > Gammaproteobacteria > Burkholderiales > Burkholderiaceae_E > UBA4615. Next base: position 2,201 of record CAIXXI010000348.1, read on the forward strand.
CGTAGCGCTCCTGCAATCCGCGCAGGATGGCGATTGTGGCTTCAACGCTGGGCTCGCCAACCAGGACCTTCTGGAAGCGCCGCTCCAG
>CAIXXI010000349.1 GCA_903923345.1 uncultured Burkholderiales bacterium
CGGCATTCATTCTGGAGTGGATCGAACGAAAGCATCCGTCGCCACCGCTGATGCCGGTCGACACTGACCTCTACCTGACAGCGCGCCGCTACATGGTGTTGAGCGATGGCTTATGCGATGCCGCGCTGCTGCTGTTCTTCGAGCGGCTGCGTGATCGGAGCCATCGCAGTGAACCCTGGATGAGCCGACAACTGCGCAAGGTTGACGGCGCGCTGGCAGCCTTGGCGCGCGACATCGGGGATCGGCCCTACGCGGTGGGCGATCAACTCACACTGGCAGATATTTCGGTGGCTGCGCCCTTAGGCTGGCTGGCGGTCAGGGCGCCGGATATCGACTGGGCGGCGCGCCATCCCAACCTGGCCAACTACTACGAGGCACTCTCGCAGCGGGAGTCGTTTCGCCAGACTGTGCCCTCTGCGCAAGTGCTGCGTGACCCGGTGGTCTGAGCGGCTCCATGTCCATCCTGAATCTCGCGGCCTATCGGTTCTGGCCCATCGACGATCCGCTTGCGGTTCGCCTGAGCCTGCTGGAGCAGGGCGCAGCTCTGGGCGTTCTCGGCACGGTGCTGGTCACCCCTGAGGGGCTCAATGCCTTTCTGGCCGGTGAAGAAGCGCCGTGTCGGGCGATGCTTGAAGTGCTGCGCGGCGTGCCGGGATTCGCATCGCTCGAAGCCAAGGAGAGCTGGTCGGATTCGATGCCGTTCAAACGGTTCAAGGTCAAGCTCAAGCGGGAAATCATCCGCATGGACCATCCGACCATCCGTCCGGTCCTGGGCCGTGCACCCGCAGTCGATGCGCAGACCCTGGCCAGATGGCTCGATCAGGGCCACGACGATGACTCGCGCCCGGTGGTCCTGCTCGATACCCGCAACGACTTTGAAGTCGATCACGGCCGATTCGCCGGAACCCTCGATTGGAGAATCCGGCGTTTCACCGAATTCCCGTCAGCCCTCACGCAACATCGTGAGGCGCTGCAAGGCAAGACCGTGGTCACCTATTGCACCGGCGGTATCCGCTGCGAAAAGGCCGCGCTCTTCATGCAGGAGCTGGGTGTTGACCATGTGCTGCAACTGGATGGCGGCATCCTCAAGTACTTTGAGCAGACCGACGGCCGTCACTTCGAGGGGCGCTGTTTTGTGTTTGACGAGCGGCAATCGCTTGAGCCGGATCTGTCGCCCGCTCGGGCCGATGAGGTGATTCGATGATCGGTTTGCGGCTTTTGAGCCTTCGCTGAGCCGAATCGACGTACATCTGAACCGCGCGGCCACTGGCTGGGTCGATGCGTGAAAAATGGCAGCCAACCCGGATCCGAGCGTCAGGGTCGGTATGGAATGTGCCGGGCGCCTGGGTGTCGGTGATCAGCAGTGCACACCGTATCGGTACCGTGCCCGCAAGTTCCAGCCGGCAGTCTTCCAATATTTGGCCCGGGATCGGCGCTTCGCCTGCCAACAGGGGCCATCGAAAGGCCAACCCGGTGGCTGACAGATCGGCCACGTGCACCCGACGCTCAGCAGCGGGTTCATCGGGCGTGGCCAACCACAAGGATGCAGGTGCGAATTCAGGCGGCACGATGCGATAGGCATTGCGTCGCTGGAGCCGATAGACCGTCGTCGGCAGCTTCAAGTGCAGCACAGGACCTGCGGCGGCTTCGCCCGCAGGCGTCTGAAGACCCAGCCCGACAGTGGTGAACTGGATCTTCACCGCATCGAGCACCGCCACCGCAGTGAGCTTTGTCTGCGTGAACGCATCGACGGACAAACCGCTCGGCAACGGCCGATCAAGGGCGATGGTGATGTGGCCGGCTGCTTCATCCAAGGCCTGGATGTGGCCGTGAATGCTCTCGATGCCTTCTTGCATCGGATGCAGCACGAGTTCGTTGCCAGCCGAGCAGAGTCGAGACAGCCATTGGATGCACTCGAGTCGATCCTTGACGGCGAACTGTTCAAGCAGTTGGGTGTCGTACTCCGGCAGCGGGGCAAGTGGCATCGTGCGAAACCTTGAAGCGGCGAAGCGTCTCAGACAGCGGGTTGAGCAGACGACGAGTCGGACTGCGGTCTGCGTGGTGTCAGGAATTCACGCTCGACGCGCAGTGTCCAGGGCATGTTCAGGCGCCGGATCGAGGCCTCATTGCGCAGGATCTCGCGCATGATCTGCAGCTTCGTGCCCATCGCCTTCTGGTCGAGTCGGACAGTTCGATTGAGCGATCGGACTGAATCGATCAGCGCAAGGCATCGGTCCTGCTCCAGACTGACCTGATCCCATTCACCCTCGAGCGCCCAGGTGAGCATCGACTGGCTCACCGATTCGATCTCACGGTACAGACCAATCAGGCGATCGACATCCTGTTCCTGAGGCGGCACGATCAGGCTGCCCTTTGCATCGACGCCCCGGGTGCAGCAGCGCGAGCAGTCGGTGCGATCGCGCGCCAGGCCTCGGCAATCTGTGTGATCAGGCCTTCGACTTCGGCATAGGCGGCATCATCATGCTTGAGATGACCCTGCAGCAGTCGCCGCGCGCAGTATTCATACAGCTGAAAGAGCGACTCGCCGATCTCTCCGGTCGAACGATTCACCGCGGTCTTGAGCCCCTCGTCGATCAGGCGAATGGCTCGTGACGATGCGTCGACCTTTGCGCTCAGGTCGCCGCGGGCCAGGGCGGCGCGGGATTGCCCGATGAGGGTAATGACGCCTGCGAAGAGCATCGAGATCAGCTGATGCTGATCCGCACCCAGTGCTGCACTTTCGACAGCCATGCGGCCGTAGGCGGTTGAGGCGGTGGCGTGTTGACCGAACATGATGAGCACCGTTGTCTGAGTCTGATACATCGATTATCGGCGGCCCACCGTCAGGCTTGAGCCGGAATAGCGGTCGAAATCAGCCGATCTTCGGCAGTCCGGCCAAAGCGCTTTGCAATTGCGCGCTGTTTTGCTGCGCGGCGGAAAGCTTCGCGTCGAGCGCACTGTATTGGGCGAGCAGGCGCTTCTCCATCGCATCCAGCCTCACCTGGAAGGCATCCTCACGCCGTTGCAGGGACGTGCGCCGCGCCTGCCAGGTCGAGGTGGCGTTCGTCACTGCGCCATCGCTGCCAAGCAGCCGATCGCCCAGCTCGCGAAAGCGCACCATCAAGCCCTTGTCGCTGCCGCCAGTGCCTGCGGCAGACATCAGCGCCTCCAGTCGGGTCGGGTCGCTGGCGGCCGACTTGAAGGCTGCTGTATTGAATTTCAGCGATCCGTCACGCTGAAGGCTGACCCCAACATCGCCCAGCCGGGACAGCGTGCCACCGGTGACGGTCTCACGAACGATCGATCTCACCTGAGACAGAATGCCGACCGCTGAACTGTCGCCCTGCAAAGGGCCTGCTGTTTTGCTGGTTTCATCGAATTTGGTCTGCTCGGCCAGCAGCGTGTTGAGGCTGTTGTAGGCATCGATGAACTTCTGCATCGAGGCTTGCATGGCGTCCGAATCCGAGCTGATCTCGAGCTGTACCGGTGCCGTCGTGACCTGCTTGAGCGTCAGATTGATGCCATCCATTGCATCGGTGATGGTGTTGCCACGGGCAGTGAGTGCCACGCCGTCGATGGTGTACTGCGCATCCGCTGCGCCCTTCATCAGGGTCAGGTTCTGTCCTGAGCCTGACGCAGCGACCGGGTCAAACGCGAGGGCTGACAGGCCTGAGGTGTCGGTTGAATTGCCGTCATCGTCAGTGGCCTGAATCCGGAAGGCCTGATTGCCACCCGAGGTGGTGCTGCTCACAAACAGTCTGACCTGATCGCCGTCTCGCACGATCGATGCGCGAGCACCCGAGGACGACGCATTGATCGCATCACGGACTTGCGCCAGGGTCGCATTGGCCGGGATGGTGACGGCCACTTCAGCTCGGCTGGCGTCGGGAGTGAAGCTGGCTGCCCCACCGGGCTGGGTGCCCATCTGGATGCGCAAGGTGCCTGACCCCACGATGGCGTCGCTGCTGGCGAAGGCCCCACTGGTGACGGTTTGGGACGCGGCCAGCTTCTGGACTTCGACCGCATGCTGGGTGGCTGCGGCGCCCGAAGACGCCGTCATGTCGACGGCGCTTGCATTGCTGCTCGATGCCTTGACGGTGCGCCATGAATCGAATCGGGACAGAGATGCTGCCGCGTCTCGAAAGGCCGACAGCTGGCTTTGCAGCTTGCCGTAGGCCGAGATCTTCACATCGATCTTCTTGACCTCGCCCTGCATCTGCACGATCGGGCGCGACTCGGCCCTCATCAATGCGGAGACCATGCCCTGGACGTCGAGCATGCTGCTGGAGGTGATCGGTGAGGCCATGGCTTACTCCATCAATGAAAAACCGCCGGGCGGGGCAAACCCGATCCGGCGGCCTGGGTGCCCTGTCGGGCGTCTGCGTGCGTCAGCGAGGCAGCAGGGACAGCACCTGTTGCGGAACCTGATTCGACTGCGACAGCATGGCCGTGCCGGCCTGCTGCAGGATCTGAGCGCGTGTCAGTGCGGCGGTTTCTGCTGCGAAGTCGGCATCCATGATCCGGCTGCGGGCGGCAGTCTGATTTTCCGCACCGACCTGAAGGTTCGCGATGATCGACTCGAAGCGGTTCTGCATCGCACCAAAGGTGGCGCGCGCCGAATTCACTTCGTCGAGCGCGGTGTCGATATCGGTCATCGCTGCGGTGGCACCCGCCGTACCGGTGATGCTGGCGGTCGACACGATGACGGCCGCGACACCACTTCCCGCTGGAATGTTCGCGGTGCTGATCGACATCTGGTCGGTCGCGGAATTGGTGCCGGCACCGATCTGGAAGGTGAGGGTGGCCGACGAATTCAGGATCGTGGTGCCATTGAATGTGGTGGCGGCCAGTGTGCGGCTGATCTCTGAGGACAGCTGCTGAAATTCCTGATTCAGGCTGACGCGATCGGAGCTGCTGTTGGTCGCATTGTTTGACTGGACGGCCAGTTCGCGCATGCGCTGCAGCATGTCGGTGACCTTGCCCAGAGCGCCTTCTGCTGTCTGGGCCAGCGAGATGCCGTCGTTGGCATTGCGAATCGCGACGTTCATGCCGCGAACCTGTGCATCCATCCGGTTGGCAATGGCCAGACCGGCTGCGTCGTCCTTTGCGGAGTTCACGCGAAGACCGCTGGAGAGACGCTGAATCGAGGTTGCCAGTGAGGACTGGCTGGTATTCAGATTGCGCTGCGCGTTGAGCGACTGGAGGTTGGTGTTGATCACCTGGGCCATGAGGTTCTCCTGAAAAGAGGAACCTCCCACAGCCCGATGCCGCTTCAGGTTCCGATGCAGGGACACTGTGGCTCATGGCGAATACGTCCGGTGCGTCGAAAAGCGCTGCAATTGCGGGTCAATTCAAGACAGTCAGGTCGCGTCGCCGAGGCGCCGGGACGCCTGCATTCAGGCGCCCGGCGCGGGCTGCTACTGCGTTTGTCCTTAGCCGCGCAGCAGGGAGAGCACACCCTGCGGTGCCGCGTTGGCCTGGGCCAGCATCGCGGTACCCGCCTGCTGGAGGATCTGTGCACGGGTCAGGTTGGCGGTCTCCTGAGCGAAGTCGGCGTCCATGATCCGGCTCTTGGCTGCAG
>CAIXXI010000350.1 GCA_903923345.1 uncultured Burkholderiales bacterium
CGAAGCGGTTTGTGCAGAAACCGAGCGCGCGCCCGCGATGGAAATGACCGCGGCGGCTTTGATCAGACTCCGCCTGTTTTTGTGATTCATGCGCCATCCTTTTCGGGCTTGCCTGACTTGGGCACCGGCGCACCGAACAGCGCCGAATGCTCGCCAATGTGTGGCGCGCGATGCCCAACGGGCGGTCTCACGCCATTGAACGACACCGGCAGTCCAACCACCCGCAGATCGATCTCGGGGATGTCCTGAAAGATCCCCAAGGCCTTCGTCTGCGCCTGGTCGCGCACCTGCTGAAAATCGTGGATCGGTGAGCAGGGCACGCCAGCGGCTTCAAGACGCTCGACCCACTGGGCCACGGTCTGTGTGGCAAAGATCGCGGCCATCTCGGGCAACAGGTCCGGCTTGTGCTTGAAGCGCAGGGCATTGGTTGCGAAGCGTTCATCACTCGCCCAGTCAGGGCGACCCAGTTCCTTGCACAGCTTGACGAAGAGCCGGTCATTGGCGGCTGCGACGACGATCTCGCCATCGCTGGCTTCAAACGCCTGAAACACGACGACGCGCGGATTGCCGGTGCGATGACGCACCGGTTGTTCACCCGTGGCGCTGAAGCCCGCCATCAGCACACCCAGCCAGCCCAGGGCGGTCTCGAGCAAGGAGGTGTCGACCACACACCCCTTGCCGGTGGTGTGGCGCTGAAACAGGGCGGCCAGGGTCCCCAGTGCCGCCCAGACGCCCGTGCCCAGGTCGAGCACCTGCATCCCCACGCGTGAGGGTGGCCCGTCCGCGGTGCCATTGATGCTGAACATGCCGGCGAAAGCCTGGATCATTGGCTCATAGCCTGGATTCAGGCGCATCGGTCCGGTGTGGCCGAAAGCCCAGAGCGAGCAATAGATCAGACGCGGGTTGAGCGCGAGCATCGTCTCACTGCTCAAGCCCAGTTCGTCCATTACACCCGGCCGCAGGTTCTGGATCAGCACATCCGCACCGCCGATGAAATCCTTGAGCCAGGCGATCGCGTCCGGGTCCTTGAGGTCCAGTGCGATGCCCTTCTTACCGTGATTCATGGCCTGGAATGTGGTGGCCACGCCGTGCCAGAAAGGCGGCCCCCAGCCCCGTGCATCATCGCCCCCCTCGGGTCGCTCGATCTTGATCACTTCGGCACCGAGCCGGGCCAGGATCTCGCTGGCAAACGGCCCGGCGATGTTCTGGCCGATTTCGACGACCTTGACCCCGGCCAGAGGCAGGGGCATTGCAGCGGCACTCATTCAGTCCCTCCTGACAGGTCCCCGCGCGCAGATCCCGCCCGCCCTTCAAGCGCGAATCGGAACCCACGCTGTGCGACGGGGCGCCCGATCCTGCCCTGAGGCAGCCTTCAATGCAATTCGGCACCCTGCCCACTGACACGCGATTTCGAACCGCTCGCGATTGGTGTCCGAGCCAAGGCGCGGTATCGTCCACCGAGTACGCGCGACAACGCGACCGACTTCGCCACTCTCACGAGACACCGATGACCCTTCGACGCAAAGCCTGCATCGTGGGTGCCTATGAGCACCCGACTCGCAAGGCACCTGACAAAACCGTTGCCCAGTTGCACGCCGAGTGCGCACGCGGCGCACTGGCAGACGCCGGGCTGACGCCCGCCGACATCGACGGCTATCTGTGTGCGGGCGACGCCCCGGGCATGGGCGCAAATAACATGCTCGATTACCTCGGGCTGCCGAATGTGCGCTACGTCGACTCCACCGACACCGGTGGCTCGTCGTACATCATCCACGTTGCCCATGCCGCAGCAGCAATCGCAGCCGGCAAATGCAATGTCGCGCTGATCACGCTGGCCGGGCGCCCGCGCAGCGAAGGCTCAAGCGGCGTGGCACCACGGGCCATCATCCCGACGGTGCCAGATACGCCGTGGGAGTCGCTGTACGGACCCGTCACGGTCAACATGTATGCGCTGGTGGCCGCGCGCCACATGCATCAGTTCGGCACCACCTCAGAGCAACTGGCCTGGATCAAGGTGGCCGCAGCCGCCCACGCCCAGCATAACCCGCACGCCATGTTGCGTGATCCAGTCAGCGTGCAGGAGGTGGTCGAATCACCGATGATTTCCGATCCGCTGCACAAGCTCGATTGCTGCGTGGTGAGTGATGGCGGTGGCGCACTGATCGTGGCACGCCCAGAGATCGCGCGCGCCCTGAAGCGCCCGGTCGTGAATGTGCTGGGCACGGGCGAAGCCATCAAGGGCCAGCTGGGTGGTCAGGTCGATCTGACCTGGTCGGCTGCTGCATTGTCCGGCCCGAAAGCCTTTGAAGAGGCTGGCGTCAAGCCCACCGATATCCAGTACGCCTCGGTCTATGACAGCTTCACCATCACGGTGCTGATGCAGCTCGAAGACCTCGGTTTTTGCGAAAAGGGCCAGGGTGGGCGCTTTGTGGCCGACGGCAACCTGATCTCGGGGGTCGGCAAACTGCCGTTCAACACCGATGGCGGCGGCCTGTGCAACAACCATCCGGCCAATCGCGGCGGCATCACCAAGGTGATCGAGGCGGTTCGTCAGTTGCGCGGCGAAGCGCATCCCAAGGTTCAGGTGCCGAACTGCACGCTCGCGCTGGCGACCGGCATCGGTGGCCTGCTCGGCTCGCGCCACGGCTCGGGCACCCTGATTCTCGAGAGGGCTTGAACATGACCACGATGAGCCAGGACCGCCCGCTGGGCGAAACCATCACCGACGCAGCCACCGAACCCTTCTGGGCCGCAGCCAAGGAAGGGGTGCTCAAGATTCGTCGCTGCACGGCCTGCAGCAAGCCGAACTGGTACCCGCGCCCGGTCTGCCCCTATTGCTTCGGCGACACCGAGTGGGAAGCGACCCAGGGCACCGGCGAGATCTACAGCCTGACGGTCACCCGCCGTGCCGGCCCGATCCCGTATGCAATGGCCTACGTCAGGCTCGACGAGGGCGTCACGATGCTCACCAACATCACCGACTGCGACCTCGACGCCCTGAAGATCGGGCAACGTGTGAAGGTGGTGTTCAAAGCGGCGCAGGACGGCAACATGCTGCCGATGTTCACTCCAGCTTGATGATCATCCGTGCATCGGGCCGCAGGTCGGTCCCGATGCACGGCACTGCAAGCGGCTGACGCGGGGCCGATCGGATAAAATCCTGCGCCATGACGACCCCATACCGCTCCCCCCTGCCCGGCACCGGCCTCGAGTATTTCGACGCACGCGCAGCCGTTGAAGCCATCCGCCCCGGCGCCTACGACGCTCTGCCCTACACCTCGCGTGTGCTGGCCGAAAATCTCGTTCGAAAGTGCGATCCGGCCGCCCTCACCGCGTCGCTTTCGCAGCTCATCGAACGCAAGCGCGATCTCGACTTTCCGTGGTTTCCGGCGCGGGTCGTCTGTCACGACATCCTGGGCCAGACCGCACTGGTCGATCTGGCCGGACTGCGTGATGCGATCGCCGATCAGGGAGGCGACCCCGCCCTGGTCAATCCGGTGGTGCCGGTTCAGCTGATCGTCGATCATTCGCTGGCTGTCGAGTGCGGCGGCTTCGACCCGGATGCATTCGCCAAGAACCGCGTGATCGAAGATCGCCGAAACGAAGACCGCTTCCACTTCATCGACTGGACCAAGGCCGCGTTTCGCAATGTCGATGTGATCCCGCCGGGCAACGGGATCATGCACCAGATCAATCTGGAGAAAATGTCGCCGGTGATTCAGGTCCAGGAGGGCGTCGCCTTTCCGGATACCTGCGTGGGCACCGACAGCCACACCCCGCATGTCGATGCACTCGGCGTGATCGCGATCGGTGTCGGTGGTCTTGAGGCCGAGAATGTGATGCTCGGGCGCGCATCCTGGATGCGCCTGCCGGACATCGTTGGCGTCGAGCTCAGTGGCAGACCGGCTGCAGGCATCACGGCAACCGATGTCGTGCTCGCAATGACCGAATTTCTGCGCAAGGAAAAGGTGGTCGGTGCCTACCTCGAGTTTCGTGGCGAGGGCGCAGCAGCCCTTACCCTCGGAGACCGGGCCACGATCTCGAACATGGCGCCGGAGTATGGAGCCACCGCTGCGATGTTCTTCATCGATCAGCAAACCATCGAATACCTGAAACTTACTGGCCGGGACGATGAGCAGGTCAAGCTGGTCGAGACCTACGCAAAACACACCGGGCTGTGGGCCGACAGCCTGACCAACGCTCAATACGAACGGACACTCCGATTCGATCTCTCGAGCGTGGTGCGCAACATGGCGGGCCCTTCCAATCCGCATGCGCGCGTTGCCACCGCCGATCTGGCGGCCAAAGGCATCGCAGGCGCCTGGGAGCAGGTGCCGGGACAGATGCCCGATGGCGCCGTGATCATTGCCGCGATCACCAGTTGCACCAACACCAGCAACCCGCGCAACGTCATCGCGGCCGGGCTTCTGGCACGCAATGCCAATCGGCTGGGTCTGACCCGCAAGCCCTGGGTCAAGTCCTCGCTCGCACCCGGCTCGAAGGCGGTCGCCCTGTATCTGGACGAAGCCGGCCTTACCCAAGATCTTGAGCAGCTCGGCTTCGGTGTGGTGGCCTTTGCCTGCACCACCTGCAACGGCATGTCCGGTGCGCTTGATCCGAAGATCCAGCAGGAAATCATCGAGCGGGATCTGTATGCCACCGCGGTGTTATCGGGCAACCGCAACTTCGACGGGCGCATCCATCCCTACGCGAAGCAGGCCTTCCTCGCATCGCCGCCTCTGGTGGTCGCGTACGCCATTGCAGGCACGGTGCGTTTCGACATCGAA
>CAIXXI010000351.1 GCA_903923345.1 uncultured Burkholderiales bacterium
AGGCCGACTTGCTTTCGCTTCAGGACTACATGCTTGACCAATGGGGTGAAGCCGCTTGGGTGAAAGCCGAGGACGAAATATTCGCCAAGCTGGAGAGAGTTGACTCCGGCATTCTCAATGGAACGCCTGTCCAGGAACTGGTGGCGGTGGGGATCATGGACTACCAGAACGTCTACACCTCCCACCACAAGTTGGTCTGCCGAAAAATCGGCCGCGATCTCTATGTGTACCTGGTTGCCGGGCACAGACAGGACTACCCAAGCATTCTCGCTAAACGCCTGTTCAACAGGTGAGCGTTTGATTGATTGAGCCCGCGGCCGATGCGGACCTCAGCCGGCCACCACCACCCCTTCCCGGGCCAGGCGCGCAACCTCTTCGGCTGAGATGCCAAGCAGTTCGTGCAGCGCCTCGGCCGTGTGTTCGCCCAGCGCAGGTGCCGGCGTGCGCACCGAACCCGGCGTGCGGCTCAGACGAACCGGCACGCCGGCCATCATGACCTTGCCCGAGCGCGGATGGTCCATCGTGAGCAGCGATTCGCGTGCAGCCACCTGCGGATGGTCGACCACCTGCTGGATGTTGTTGACCGCGCCCACCGGAATGCCGACCTTCAGGAAGATCTGCTCCCACTCCTCATAGCTGCGGGTCAGCAGGGCTTCTTGCACGATGTCGATCAGCGCCACCCGGTTGGTGACCCGCAGGCGGTTGTTGCCGAAGCGCTCGTCGGTGAGCAGGTCCGGGCGGCCGATGGCCGGGCAGAACACCTTCCAGAGCTTTTCGCTGCCCACGGCAATCGCCAGATCGCGGGTTCTGGTGCGCAGCGTCTGATAGGGCAGCAGCGCCTTGTAGGCCGTGCCCATGGGTGCGGGCATTTCATGATCCACCCCATAGGACGCGATCATGGTGTTGAGCAGACCGAGCTGGCCTTCCATCATCGACATGTCGATGCGCTGACCCTGGCCGGTACGGTCCTTGACCCGAAGCGCCAACATGATGCCGAAGGCCGCGTACATGCCGGCGGTCATGTCGGCGATGGAAGTGCCGCAGCGCACGCCATGGCTGCCTTCATCGCCGGTGATGCTGATCATGCCGCTTTCGGCCTGCAGGATCAGGTCCATCGCGGCGCGCTCGCGGTATGGGCCGTCCTGACCGAATCCGGAAATCGACGCGTAAATGATCCCCGGATTGCGCGCACTGACCGGCTCGTAGCCCAGGCCCAGTTTTTCCAGCGCACCCGGACGGAAATTTTCGATCAGCACATCGGCCTTCTCGATCACCTTCAGGAACAGCTCCTTGCCCTCGGGGTGCTTGAGGTTGATGGACAGGCCGCGCTTGTTGCGATGAAGCGAAACGAAATAGGCTGACTCGGCGCCAGTTGACCCGGCGGCTGCTCCCCAGGCCCTCGAAATGTCCCCTCCGTCAGGCGACTCGAGCTTGAAGACGGTTGCGCCGAAATCGGCCAGCATGGTCGAGCAGTGCGGGCCTGCAAGCGCGTGGGAGAGGTCGATGACGACGACGTCTTCAAGGGGCATCTTCATGGGGTGTCTCGTGTTGTGTGTGTGTTAGATCAATCAAGGACGGGAGCGCTGCAGGCTCCGGTAAAACTGCATGGGCGTCTCGGCCTGCTCACGCCGGGCCTGACGCAACACATTGGGCCGCATCTTGCCCACCACGTGCATCTCGCAGGGCTTGCAATCGAAACGCAGGGTCAGACGGTCATTGCCGTGGATCAGCGTGAGCGGCTCGGCGCGCACCGTGCCTTGCACGCCGGTGACGCCTTTGGCCTGCTTCGGACACAGGCTGAGCGACCAGCGAACGCAGTGCCGGGTGATCATCAGGCTGGCTTCGTCCAGCGCCTCATGACTCTCATAGGCGGCATCAATGACTTTCACACCGTGTCGGGCATAAAAGGCAGCGGCTTGCGAGTTGTAGACGTTGGCGAGGTAGCTCAGGGAGTCGTCGGGATAGGCGGGTGGCGGCTCGGACGGGGCCGCACGGGGCAGGCGCTGCAGGGCGGCGTCCCGGCTGGCCTCGAGTGCTGCGATTGCGTCCCGGCGCAGGCTGTTGGCCAGACTGGCGGGCACGAACCACGGCTGTGACCCCTCGATCGTGATCGGGCCGGCTTCGAAGATCGTGCCGCCCACGCGGGCCAATTGCGCGCGAAGCGACTCGGCCGCGCGGGCACCGTCGCGGGCCGGCTCATGGGCATGCATGCACCGCGCAGTGGCTGAGTGCCCTTCCTCGTCCTGAATTTCGAGCTCGAAACCCTCCGGGGTGTCGCGCCAGAACAGCGCGACGGGAATGCGCCGTTCGGCTGACTCGCGCGACAGCAGACGGTCCCATTCCATGTCGCGATTGCGGCTGATCGGCGTGCCGCTGCGCAGGTCCTTGAGTTCGGACAGGGGCGCATTCGGTTCGATTCGCCAGCGGTCATTGCCCAGCGCACGGGCCACATTCACCGGCACGCCCTGCAGTTCACCCTGCAGATCCCACCAGGTGAGGGCATCGCCATTGCCCAGTGTCAGACCTTCGTCGGCCTGCAGCTCGAAGTGGTCTGCCGCAACGCGCAGCACATGGCCCACCGGCAGTCCGGCATGTTTCGGGGTGTCGAACGCGCCGATGTCGGTCTTGCGCCCGTTGACGAAATAGTCGGTGGCGCCACGGTTGAAATTGCGGTCCGGGTCGGGCGTAAAGAAATGGCGTGTGCGGCCCGAGGAGGCCCTGCTCACCCGCGCACCGGACGATCCGCCCGCACGCTGCTCGAGCAGGGCATCGAAGAGCTGGCGGTAATGGGCGGTGACGTTCTTGACGTAGCCCATGTCCTTGTATCGGCCTTCGATCTTGAAGCTGCGCACGCCCGCATCAACCAAGGCGGCCAGGTTATCGCTCTGGTTGTTGTCCTTGAGGCTGAGCACATGCTTGTCGTGCGCGACGATGCGTCCGCCCGAATCGGTGACGGTATAGGGCAGCCGACATTCCTGAGAACAATTGCCCCGGTTGGCGCTGCGACCGGTGTGGGCGTGGCTGATGAAGCACTGGCCGCTGTAGGCCACGCACAGCGCGCCGTGAATGAAGAATTCGATCACCGCCTCATTCACCTGCGCGGCCACCTCCTGGATCTGCGCCAGCGTCAGTTCGCGGGCCAGAACCATCTGGGAAAAGCCGACGTCCTGCAGGAAACGGGCTTTTTCCGGTGTCCGGATATCGGTCTGGGTGCTGGCGTGCAACTGGATCGGCGGCAGATCGAGCTGCAGCAGGCCCATGTCCTGGATGATCAGCGCATCGGCTCCGGCTTCGTACAGCTGCCAGGCCAGCCGGCGGGCCCCTTCGAGTTCATCGTCGCGCAGGATGGTGTTGACGGTGACGAAGATGCGGGCATGGAAGCGGTGGGCGTGCCGCACCAGACGCTCGATGTCAGCCACTTCATTGCCGGCCTTGTCGCGTGCGCCAAAGCTTGGCCCGCCGATATACACGGCGTCAGCACCATGGTTGATCGCGGCAATGCCGATATCGGCATCGCGGGCGGGCGAAAGCAGTTCGAGTTCGGGGCGGGGCATGGCCGATTGTAGGCGTTTGGAGGTCAATGCGTCGCGTCGGGCCTGTGGCACCATCTGCGCCAGACTCACGAGGAGACTCCATGAAAACCCGTATCACTGAACTCTTTGGCATCCAGCACCCGATCATCCAGGGCGGCATGCATTTCGTTGGCTTTGCCGAACTGGCTGCGGCGGTCTCGAATGCCGGCGGCCTGGGCATCATCACCGGCCTTACCCAGAAGACCCCCGAGCTGCTGGCCCGCGAAATCGCTAAGTGCCGCGAAATGACCGACAAGCCCTTCGGCGTGAACCTGACCTTCCTGCCGACGTTTTCCGCCCCGCCCTATCCCGAATACATCCAGGCCATCATCGAAGGTGGCGTCAAAGCGGTCGAGACCGCCGGGCGCAATCCTCAGGCCTACATGGATCAGATGAAGGCGGCCGGCATCAAGGTGATTCACAAATGCACCTCGGTGCGTCACTCGCTCAAGGCCGAGGCGATTGGCTGCGATGCGGTGAGCGTCGACGGTTTTGAATGCGGCGGTCATCCGGGCGAAGACGACATTCCCAACTTCATCCTCCTGCCCCGTGCTGCCGAGGAATTGAAGATCCCCTTCGTCGCCTCGGGTGGCATGGCCGATGGGCGCAGCCTGGTGGCCGCGCTGGCGCTGGGCGCCGAGGGCATCAACATGGGCACCCGGTTCATCGCAACCCAGGAGGCGCCGGTCCACGAGAACGTCAAGCAGGCGATCGTCGCGGCCTCGGAACTCGATACCCGCCTGATCATGCGGTCCCTGCGCAATACCGAGCGTGTGCTGATGAATGAGGGCGTGAAGCGGGTGCTGGAGATCGAACGCGAAAAGGGCGATGCCATCACCATCGACGATATTCACGATCAGGTCGCCGGCATCTATCCGAAGGTCATGATCGACGGCGACATGCAGTCGGGCGCCTGGAGCTGCGGCATGGTGGCCGGCCTGATTCACGATGTGCCGAGCTGCAAGGCGCTGATCGATCGGATCATGTCCGAGGCCCACGAGCTGATCACTGGCCGCCTGGCGCGTTTCGACCGCGGCTGACGGCTTTTTCGGCGCGCGCGCTGCTCAGGCCGCGCGCCGGGCCGGCCCTGATCCGGCCTCCACTACAATCGGGGCATGCAGCCACATGCCCTCGTCCTGTTCTCTGGCGGCCAGGATTCCACCACCTGCCTGGCCTGGGCGCTCGAGCATTTCGAGCGTGTCGAGACCCTCGGTTTTCACTATGGCCAGCGTCACCGGATCGAACTCGATTGCCGCGCGCCGATCCTGAATGAGCTGCGCAGCCGCTTCCCGCACTGGGCATCGCGGCTGGGCGAGGACCATCTGCTCGACCTGACCGTGCTCGGGCAGCTCAGCTCGACGGCGCTCACCGATGACCGCGCGATCGCCTTCGAAGCCAACGGGCTGCCCAACACCTTCGTGCCGGGCCGCAACCTGATCTTCTTCAATTTCGCGGCCGCGCTGGCCTATCGGCGGGGCCTGAAGGTCCTGGTGGGCGGTATGTGCGAGACCGACTATTCCGGCTATCCCGATTGCCGCGACGACACCCTCAAAGCCCTGCAGGCCACACTCAGCCTCGGGATGGACACGCGTTTTCGGATCGAGACGCCGCTGATGTGGCTCGACAAGTCCGCCACCTGGCGACTGGCCGAGCAGCTCGGCGGTGATGCCCTGGTCGAGCTGATTCGCGTGCAGACCCACTCCTGCTACCTGGGCGATCGAACGCGGTTGCACGACTGGGGTCATGGCTGTGGCACTTGCCCGGCCTGCGAGCTGCGGCGCGGTGGCTGGCAGCGTTATCGGGCCTGATCGATGAGCTATTCCGTCAAGGAAATCTTCTACACCCTGCAAGGCGAAGGCCTGCAGGCCGGGCGCGCCGCTGTGTTCTGCCGTTTTGCCGGGTGCAATCTGTGGAGTGGGCGCGAGGCTGATCGTCAGACCGCGGTCTGCCGCTTTTGCGACACCGATTTCGTCGGCACCGATGGCACGCTGGGTGGCAAGTTCGAGACTGCTACCGCATTGGCCGAGCGCATTGCGCAGCAGTGGCCAGCTGACCAGCCCTTGCGGCGCTATGTGGTGCTGACCGGCGGTGAGCCGCTGCTGCAGGTCGATGATGCGCTGGTCGATGCCCTGCACGAACAGGGCTTTGAGGTGGCGGTCGAAACCAATGGCACGATCGCCGCACCCAGCGGCATCGACTGGATCTGCGTGAGCCCCAAGGCCGGTGCGCCGCTGGTGCAGACGCAAGGCCACGAACTCAAGCTGGTCTATCCGCAGCCTGCGCTGATGCCTGCGCAACTCGAAGGACTCGCCTTCGATCATTTCCTGCTGCAACCGATGGACAGCCCGTCACGCGCGCAAAACACCGCTGCGGCCATCGCCTGGTGTCAGGCGAACCCGCGCTGGCGGCTGTCGGTGCAGATGCACAAGATGGTCGGTATCCGATGAGCACACCGCCCGACCGATTTGAAGTCTCGCAGCGCTTTTTCTTTGATGCCGCGCACACCCTTGAGCGGCACATCGAAACCGAAGGCAGCCGCCGCATTCACGGCCACACCTACCACGCCACGGTCTGTGCGACCGGCCCGCGCGATCCACAGACCGGCATGGTCATCGACATCGGCGAATTGCGGCTTCAAATTGAATCGCTCCGCGCGCGGCTCGATCATCACTTCCTGGACGACGTCATGGGCACGGAGCCGGCCACGCTCGAAAACCTGTGTCGCTTCATCCGGCAGGCGCTGCAGCCTCATGTGCCCGGCCTGTGCGCGGTGATCGTCGAGCGCCAGGCTTTGGGTGATCGCTGCGAACTGCGCTGGAGTCGCTGAGCGTTCTGATGCGAAGGGGGTTGGCCCCCGGGGGGACCCGGGGGCCTTGCAGGTCAAGCTCAGTCGAGCTCGGCCAGCACCAGGATGCGGATCAGGGCGTCCTGATTGGCTTGGACGGTCACAGCCACCCGTGACTTGCCGGAAACAACCGGGGCAATGGTCTGGAACTTGACCAGATCCGGCAGGTTGTCGATAGGCACATACCAGGCTGAAACGACCTCAGCCGGCACATCGAGCGTGAACGACCGCGACTCGCCCACCGGCAGGTTGTAGTCGCCGTTGCGATTGCCCGCGCCGATCAGCATGTTGCCGATGACTCGAACCGCGACGCTCTTGCCATTGACACCCGGCATCCCCATCGGGCCGATCGGGCCGGCAGGGCCGGCGGGGCCGGCGTGTCCGGGGGAACCCGCAGGACCCTGAGGACCCACTGGCCCAGCAGGACCGCGATCACCCTTGACGCCCACGGGCCCCGAGGCACCCTGAGGACCGGGCTTGCCTTCGTGACCGGCTGCGCCCGTGGGGCCCATCGGACCTGCAGGGCCAACCGGACCAACAGGGCCCATCGGGCCGACAGCGCCGTCATGGCCCGCTTTGCCTGCCGGACCCATCGGACCCGCAGGGCCCATCGGACCCGCGCCGCCGGCGGGGCCGACATGACCATCCTTGCCATCCTTGCCTGCGGGGCCCATCGGACCCATCGGGCCGACTGCGCCGATCGGACCGACAGCACCTGCGGGGCCGACATGGCCGACCGGGCCGACGGCTCCAACCGGGCCCATCGGACCGGCGGGACCGACCGCACCGTCCTTGCCATGCTCGCCCATCGGACCCGCGGCACCCTTCGGGCCTGCAGGACCCATCGGGCCTGTCGGGCCAACCGGACCGGCCGGGCCCACGGCGCCGTCATGGCCTGCGGTCCCTGCAGGGCCTGCAGGACCCGCAGGACCTCTCTCGCCAGCGGGCCCCACCGGACCGGCGGGACCCACTGCACCATCCTGCCCGGGTTTGCCTGCCGGGCCTGCCTGGCCAACCGGGCCTGCGGGGCCGACAGCGCCCACCGGACCCGCCGGGCCGACGTGTCCGATCGGGCCTTCCGCACCATTCTTGCCGGCGGGACCCGCAGGACCGGTCAGGCCTTGCGGACCCATCGGGCCGGCCGGGCCAGCATGGCCGGCGAGACCTTGCGGGCCGACGGGGCCGACTGCGCCGTCCTTGCCGGCGGGGCCGACAGGGCCGATCAGGCCTTGCGGACCAGCCGCGCCTGCCGGACCGACGGGGCCGCGCTCGCCGACAGGGCCGGCCGGGCCAGCCGGGCCCATGGCGCCGTCATGACCGGCTTTGCCAGCCGGGCCGATCGGGCCGGTCAGACCCTGCGGGCCCGTCGGGCCGGCCGGGCCGGGATCGCCTTTGTGGCCAGCCAGACCCTGTGGGCCGATCGGGCCGGCAGGGCCCATCGGACCCGCTTGGCCGGGTGCGCCATCGTGACCGGCCGCGCCGACCGCGCCAGCCGGGCCGACATGGCCAATCGGGCCGGCTGGGCCCATCGGGCCAACCGGACCGGCTGGGCCCATTGGACCGACCACGCGTTGAACGATGGTCGGGACTTCGATCATGGTGGGGACTTCGACGACGGTGGTGAATTCCTCCACCGTGCCAGGGATGAGCTCCGCCACTGCGCGCGTGGCGGTTGAGCGCGTGCTTGCGGATGCGGCTGAGACTTGCACCGCGGTTTTGGGTTTGTCTTCGTTACGGCTGGTCATCAAGCATCTCCTCTGTGGTTGAGCCAGACGACGGACCCTACGCAGAAAAAATTATTTTTTTAGGACAGAGCGTGTCAATAATGATTCTTCGAGGGCAATGTTCGGACACACGATCGTCATAGTTCCTCCTTTGATCAACGCGTCTGAGCGAGTCGCTCGGAGCGACCGGGATCAGATCCGGTTCATGTCTTGAACAGGCTCTGATCAGACGTTTCTTTGGCTGATGTCTTTCGCACCGGGCGCAAAGCCGGGTCACTTCGGACCTTCACCGAGTCTGGCTCGAAGGCCGCCATCAGTTCACGGGCCTGCTCATGGCTTGCGCCCAGCCAGTCGTGTACCCGATCCGGATCGAGCAGCACCACCGAGCGCTTTTCATCGCCCGGGGCATGAAAGCGGTTCATCACCGGGTGCGCATCGGCATTGATCGTCAGCATCGAAAACGATGCGACCGTCTCGCCATTGACTGTTCGCCAGTGTTCCCAGATCCCGGCAATCGCCATGGGCGCGCCATCGGCGCGTTCGATGCGCCAGCGCACCGCCTTGCCTGACTCGTAGTTCGGCTCGAAAAACGCATCGGCCGGGATCACGCACCACTGGCGGTTGCGCCAGGCGTGCCGAAAGCTCGGCTTTTCCGCGACGGTCTCGGAGCGGGCGTTGTAGCAGTGCCTGAAATTTTTCCCGTCGCGCGACCAGCCCGGGATCAGCCCGAAGACCGCCAGGTCGGCGCGCAGCACCGACCCCTGTGGCATGAGCGGCTCGCGCCTGAGGATGGGGGCGAGGTAGCCGGGAAAGGCGTCCTTGACGTAGTCGTCGCGGTGCGGCGCCACACCCCAGGTCGTGGTCAGGCGGTCAGTGCGGGTCGGGGTGTACTGAGTGCACATGGCTGGGTCGGTCTGCCGCTCAGCGGACCATCGCCAGACACTGGTTCTTCAAATCACTGTTGCGCACGCTGTAGCAGTAGCTGCGCTGCTGCTTGACCTGGGCCAGACAGACGTTCTTGTCGTCCGAGTCCCGAACCGAATAGCAATACGACTCCTGCCGCTTGGCCATGGCTAGACAGATGTTCTTGCGATCGCTGTCCTGAATGCTGTAGCAGTGCGATTCACTGGCGCTTGCCGGCAAGGCGGACAGGCTCAGCACCATCAGTCCGGAGGCGATCACGGCGACGGGCCTACGGCAGGGCCGAAGGCGGGTAAGGGCGGGCTGCATGGCGGTTTCTCCGGGCGGACAGATCACAGGCGATCTTGCCACGCACGCGACGCAAGGGGATCGCGCCTCACGCGGCTGTCGGGTCATCCCTGAGCGTCTCCGGTATCGTCCGCATATCCGAGTGACAACCGATGTCTTTATTGCCACGTTATCATCAGACGGTCACCCCATCTGATCGCTGCAGGCCCGTCCTGCCCGTGTGTAAAAAATTGCGCACGCCTAGACCCTCTCCCCCTTAGACCCTTTCCATCAGGAACCCAGCATGAACTCGAATCGCAGAACCT
Organism: uncultured Burkholderiales bacterium; assembly: GCA_903923345.1. Classification (GTDB taxonomy): domain Bacteria; phylum Pseudomonadota; class Gammaproteobacteria; order Burkholderiales; family Burkholderiaceae_E; genus UBA4615. The sequence goes on from CAIXXI010000351.1 coordinate 9,656, forward strand.
TTGTCATCCATTCAACCCTGGGCGCTTCGGCCCTGATCTGCGCCGGTGCCGTCCGTGCTCAGGCTGCCGCGACCGCCCCGGCCATGGTTCAGGCCACTGACGCGCAAGCGCAGGCCCTGGGCTATGTGGCCGATGCGACCAAGGTCGACAAGGCCAAGTTCGCCCGCTATGCCGCCGGTCAGAGCTGCACCAACTGCGCGGTCTATCAGGGCAAGGCGGCCGATGCTGCCGGTCCGTGCCCGCTGTTCCCCGGCAAGCAGGTTGCGTCCAAGGGCTGGTGCTCGGCCTGGGCCAAGAAGGCCTGATCGACTGAACACCCCGGGCCCGGCGTCGGTCGGGTCCGGTCGGCAAGTGACTGCGATCTGCAGCCTTGCCATGAGGCATCACCGCAGACTGCGCCTTGAGGCGCGTTTCGAGCGATTGATCTTCGGTTTGGCGCAAGGCCGTCCTGCGGTCCATAGTGAGGGGTCGATCCAGCACCCCGCGAGCCATCCGATGCCAAGCACTGAACATCCGAGCGTTTGCACGCTTGATTGTCCCGATACCTGCAGCCTGAGCGTGACCGTACAGGGCCAGCGCATCGTGAAGGTGCGTGGCTCCTCGGCACTGCCCTATACCGATGGTGTGATCTGCAACAAGGTGGCACATCACACCGAGCAGTGGGTGCACGGCTCGCACCGACTGCTGAATCCGATGCGACGCACCGGACCCCGAGGCAGCGGCCAGTTCGAGCGCATCAGCTGGGACGAGGCGCTGGATGTGATCTATGCACGGGTCAGTGCCGTCATCGAGGCATTCGGCCCGCAGGCTGTTGTGCCGCTCAACTATGCCGGCCCGCACGGGATCCTCTCGGGCGACAGCATGTCGCTGCGCTTTTTTCACAAGCTCGGTGCGTCCCAGCTGTATCGCGGGGCGATGTGTGGTGCAGTGCGTCGCGAGGCCTGGGTCGGGACATACGGCGCGGTGCCAGGGATCGGCCCGCAGGCCGCCGAGCAGGCCCAGCTGAATGTGGTCTGGGGCAACAACGCCACCGTCACCAACCTACACCTGGTGCGCGGCATCACCGCATCGCGTCGTTCGGGCGGGCGGCTCGCGGTGGTCGATCCGCTGCGCACCCGGATCGCTGCGCTGGCCGATCTCCACGTCGCGCCGCTGCCGGGCACCGATGTCGTCCTGGGTTTTGCGCTGGCCTGCGAGCTCGAAGCGATCGGCGCGCATCGCCCCGACTTCATTGCCCAGCATGTCAGCGGCTATGACGATTTCATGGCCTGTGCGCGGCAGTGGCCGCTCGAGCGCGCAGCGGCGGTGTGCGCCGTGCCGATCGAATCGATTCGCACCCTGGCTCAGTGGATGGCGCAAGCTGATCCGCTGGTCATCGCCCCGGGCAACGGCTTGGAGCGTGGCCGCAATGGCGGCAGCAGCGTGCGGGCGGTGATCGCCCTGCCGGCTCTGATGGGCAAGCTCGATGCAAACAACGGCATCGTGCTGGGCGCAGGCAGTGCCTTTGCGCGCACTCCGGCCAAGCTCACCCGCCCCGACCTGCAGCCACCCGGGACCCGCACGCTGAACATCCTCGACATCGGTCGGCATCTGGCGCAGGACTCGCTCGAGGTGCCACTGCGCGCGGTCTTCATCTACAACCACAATCCGATCGTGGTGCACCCTGACCAGAACCGCATGCGCCGCGGTCTGCAGCGCGAAGCCATCTTCACCTGCGGCATCGAGGTTTCGATGACCGAGAGCATGAGCCACTGCGACATCGTGCTGCCGGCAGCCACTGCTTTCGAATGCGATGACCTGTATGCCGCTTATGGGCAGCATTGGCTGCAACGCGCGCAACGCGTCATCGAGCCGCTGGGCGAGGCATTGCCCAATACCGAAATCTTCCGCCGGCTGGCGGCCCGGTTCGGCTTCGATGAGCCCTGCTTCCAGGACGACGACGCAGCCCTGATGGATGCAGCCATCGATGCGGCCGATCCCCGCATGGGCGGCCAACGGCCCAGTGAGCTACCCACTGACCGCGCACTGCGCATGAGCGGCACCGACGGACAGGCGCTTGCGCTCATGGCCAATGTGAGACCCGCCACGCCGAGCGGTCGCATCGAACTGGCGTCCGACGCACTGGCTTTGCGCTGGGGGGCGGCGCAGCGCCTGCCGGGCTTCCAGGACGTTCGCGTTGAGGGCGGGCTGGCCCTGATTTCGCCGGCATCGGACAAGCGGATTTCGTCGACCCTGCTCGGTTCGGGCGGCCTGCCGGGCGAGGCGCCCCGCTTGCTGATGAACCCGGCTGATGCGCGCGCGCGCGACTTGGTCGATGCCAGCACCGTGAGGGTCTTCAATGCACTGGGCGAAGTCATGCTGAGCCTGCAGGTCACCGCCGATGTGCCGCCCGGTGTGGTGTCCTCTGAAAAAGGCGCATGGCTGGCCACCAGTCCCAACCAGCAGACCATCAGCGCGCTGGTCAGTGCGGATCAGCGCGCCGATCTGGCCGACGGCGCCTGCTACAACGACACGCGTGTCGAAGTCGAGGCGGTCTGATGACGGGTGCGAAGGTAGCTGCCCAGGCGCCGGATTCCATCACCGCGCGCCTGGCGCGTCGCCTGCCCTTTTACTACGGCTGGCTGGTGGTGGCGGTGGTCTTTGTGACCATGGGGGTGGGTGTGAATGCCCGCACGGCGTTTTCCCTGCTGTTTCCCCCGATCCTCACGGAATTCGGCTGGGACCGCGGTGTGACGGCCGGTGCCTTCTCGTTCGGGTTCATGGTGTCGGCCTTTCTGAGCCCGGTGCTCGGTCGACTGATGGACTCGCATGGCCCGCGCTTCGTCTCGCTGATCGGCATCGTGATCACCGCAGCCGGCATGCTGGGCGCGACGCTGGCCTACGAGCCCTGGCATTTCTATCTGACGCTGGGCGTTCTGGTGGGTGCCGGCAGCGTGTGCCTGGGGTATTCCTGTCAGGCCTTGTTTTTGCCGGCCTGGTTCGTGCAACGGCGCGGGCTTGCGATGAGCATCGCATTCTCGGGGGTGGGCGTGGGCTCGATCGTGCTGCTGCCCTATCTGCAGCGCGTCATCGAGCACTCGGGATGGCGCGCAGCCTGCATGACCCTTGGGTTGCTCGCGCTGTTCGCGCTGGCCCCACTCGCGCTGCTCTTGCGCCGGCGCCCCGAGGACATCGGCCTGCTACCGGATGGCGATGTGGCGGTTGCCGGGACGACAGCCGCGGCTGCGCGGCGCAGCAACATCATCGACGCGCAGTGGGCGGCCACCGACTGGACCCTGGCACGCGCCATGCGAACCGCGCGATTCTGGTGGGTCGGGATCGGCTTTTTCAGCGCGCTGTTCATCTGGTACGCAGTGCAGGTGCATCAGACCAAGTACCTGCTCGAAGCCGGCTTTGATCCGACCACCGCCGCGCTGGCGCTGGGCGTGGTGAGTCTGGCCGGTGTGCCGGGGCAGATCGCGCTGGGCCAGTTGTCCGACCGGATCGGACGCGAAATCGTCTGGGGGATTGGCGGCTTCGGATTCATCCTGACCTACGCTGCGCTGCTGTTGATCGACGGCAAGCCGAGTCCGATGCTGCTGTGGTTCATGGTGATCGTGCAGGGCGCGCTGGGCTATGGCGTGACCTCGGTGCTCGGTGCGATTCCGGCCGAACTCTTCGAAGGCAAACACTACGGCAGCATCTTCGGAGTGCTGATGTTCATGGCGATTGCAGGTGGCGCGGTCGGGCCCTGGGTGGCCGGCGCACTCTATGACGCAACCGGCAGCTACTCGATCGCCTGGTGGATCAGCATCGGGATGAGTGTGCTGACCATTGTCGCGATCTGGCAGGCCGCCCCCCGCAAGGTCCGGGCTGTTGCAGGCCAGATCAGGGACTGATCCCCGCAGCCTGCTAGCGGGGATCAGGCCAGCGCGAGTGCATCCTCGCCGGCTGGCTCCAGGCGGGTGCTCAGTCGAGCAGGCGATCGTTCGCAAACCGCCGAAACAGGCGCATCACCGGTGCCTCGGTGCGGCCGGCCAGGGTCACGTAGGCAAAGCGCGCCGTCGCCTTCACCGCCGGGCTGATCCTGAGTTCGACCAGGCGGCCCGATTCAATGCCTTCGCGGGCGGCCGCGACAATGCCCAGGTACACCGCCTCGGACTGGGCCACCGCATCGATCAGGCTGTTGATGTCTTCGCACCGCAGCGTGGCCATGGTGGCTGGATCGGCCTGCGTCCCGCCACGCCCAGCAATGTGCCGATCGTTGGTCGTTCGCGCTTGCCCAACCTCTCTATCTGAACACCGGTCACGGCACCCTGGGCTGGACCTATGCCTGCGGCTCGGGCAAGAGTATTGCCCGCATCGTGAGCGGCCTGGCTCCGGAAATTGACTTTGCATTCACCGGGCTGCCGTCGCAGGGCGGCCTGGCGGCCAGCCTGCAGCCCTCGATGCGCGGCGGCTGAGCCGGCGCGCGCTGCAGGTCAGGCGGTCGCCAGGGCCTCCTCACGCCGGGGCTCGAGCTGCTGACTGATGTCGGCCAGCAATTCATAGGACCTCAGGCGGTCCTCATGCTCGAACACGGTGGCGCTGACCATCAGTTCGTTGGCGCCGGTGCGTTCGATGAAGGCCTGCAGTTCGCGGCGAACGGTTTCGGGCGAGCCGACGAATGAACATTCGAGCATGCGCATCGCATGGGCTTTTTCAGCCGGCGACCAGTAGGTCTCGATGTCATCGATCGGCGGCGACAGCAACCCGCGACGGTTGCGGACCATGTCGGTGAAGCGCTGCTGCAGGCTGGTGAACAGGCGGGTCGCCTTGCGGTCGGTGTCGGCGCAGATCACATTGATGCAGGGCATCGCATAGGACCGCTCAAGCTGTTCGGACGGCTGGAACAGCTGACGATAGGCCCGCAGGGCCATGTCGAGGTCGGACGGGGCAAAGTGAGAGGCGAAGGCATAGGGTAGCCCGAAATGCGCGGCGACCTGGGCTCCGTAGGTGCTCGATCCGAGAATCCACATCGGCACATGGGTGCCTGCTCCAGGCACCGCCCGAATGGACTGACCGGGCTGGATATCGCCGAACAGCATCTGCAGGGCCTGGATGTCGTCGGGGAAGTGCTCGGCGGCCTGCGGGTGGGCGCGCAAGGCCCGCATCGTGGCCTGATCGGTGCCCGGCGCGCGGCCCAGTCCGAGGTCGATTCGACCCGGATACAGCGATGCCAGCGTGCCGAACTGCTCGGCAATCACCAGAGGGGAATGGTTCGGCAGCATGATGCCGCCCGATCCCAGGCGGATGGTCGAGGTGCCGCCGGCCAGATAGCCGATGACCACCGACGTGGCCGAGCTGGCAATCCCGGTCATGTTGTGATGCTCGGCCACCCAGTAGCGACGATAGCCAAAGCGTTCGGCATGACGGGCCAGATCGAGGGCCTTGGGCAATGCCTCCACGGGCGTCTCGCCCATACGGACGGGAACCAGATCGAGAATCGAGACAGGAATCATGGGCGGCACCGGGCAGACAGGACGAAGTGGCGAAACCTTACCACCACCCGGATGGCTGCAGGGTCGGCCTGTGTGCCCGTTCGGCCCGTCCGGGTCAATCGTTCAGACCGATCCGCTCGAAGCGGAACGCCGTGCCGAAGCGCTCGAAGTCATGGCTGGTCACGCCATGGCGCAGTGACCCCTCGAAGCGCTCGGGCGGCTCGACCACCACGACGCGCAGCACCGCGGTGTCTCCGGGCTTGACGAGCCCGGCATGCACCGCAGCCGTTGCCACCGTGGAGTCGCCGGTGTAGAGGTCGCTGCCCCAGACCGGACCGTCTGATTCGCCGGTGATCCGGAAGTAATAGCTCAGGCCGACCTCGGTGCAGTGATCGACCATCGTCCGGGGCGGATCATGGGCCAGCAGGCCCTGCTCGAGCAGTTGCGACATCTCCTGCGGTTTGAGCTGACCGCGGCGGTCGAAATAGGCAACCAGTTCCTGGATTACTTTCATCATCAGGCCTCACGGGGATCGAGGTGAAGGACGCGCCCCTGCACCGGGCTGAAGCCGGGCCGGGACTCGGGTGGCAACAGCCACAGCAGTTCATAGGGCATGGATTCGTCGGGCATCAGGATGTCGCCATCGGTGATGACGACCACGGCTCGAACGAGTGGGTCGAGCGCCAGATGGCGCAGTGCCGGTGAGAGGTCGCTGCCGCCCCAGCCGTCGATGCGCTTGCGAGCCAGCGCCTGCGGTTCGAGGATCTCGTCGGCGGTGACCGCCGCATCGCACTGGACGAGCCTGACCTGATCGACGCCGAGGCTTTCGCAGAAGTCTGCGATCGCGCCCAGCGCACGGGGCAGTTCGTCGGTCATCGAGCCGCTGGTATCCAGCACGATGTTCAGCGTCCAGCTCTCGCGCCGACGACCGGGCAGCACGACGCCTGCCGAAGCTGCGGACCGACGGGCTGGTCGCTCGAAGGTGCGAGGGCCCATCGCAACCGACTCGATCCAGCGCTGCAGCGGCAGGAGGGCCACGGCTCGATAAGCGCCACGACGGGACTCGACCACCTGGCTGGATGCTCCCGGTTCCAGGCCCATCTGACTGAGCAGGGATCCGGGCAGCTTGCCGCGGGCATGGGCCACTTGCAGCCCCCGCCTGGCGGTCTGTTCGATCTGCTTTTGCAGGGCACGCTGCTCAGCTGCGCTGGCTTCGAACCACTCCCGCTCGAGCGCATCGGCCAGGACGTCGCCATCCGGGTCGCCGGCATCACCTGGGCCACCCTGCGAAGCACCCTCACCGACCTGCCAGACCCGCTGGCGAGAGGCGCCCTCGGCTGCCTGCGAGCGGGCCTGGCGTCGCAATTCGAGCAGGATCTCCTCGGCTGACCGCAGCCGGGCATTGGGCATGTCCAGGCCACCGGCCGGGATGCGGGCAACACCCAGCTCATGGCGCAGGATGTCGTTGATGATGTAGTCGTGGGCGATGTTGAACTGCATCAGATTGCTGCCGCGAGCGCGCGAGTGGGTGCGAAGCGCCAGGTGCAGCAACTCGTGGGCCACGACGAATCCGAGGTCGGCTTCATTGAGGCTGGCAACGAAGGTCGGATTGGCCACCATCCGGCCCGAGGCGAACACGCCCATGGTTGGAACGCGCGTGTCCAGGTTGACCCGGGCGGCCGCAGCCAGCCCGGTCAGATACGGAAACGCGACCGTGCAGCGGCGCAGGGCGCGCTCCACACGCAACAAGGGGGTGTCGCTCATGCTGCCAGCGGCTGCGCGGTATCAGCGTCGTCGAGCGCGGCGACCCGCCGCAGCAGATCGAGCATGGCCGCCTCACCGCCGAGATCCCCCCAGCGCTCGACCAGGTCGGTCAGCACCATCAACTGATGCTCATCAGGCAGTGCACGCAGGAAGGCATCGATCGTGGCCGGATCGACCTGGGGCAGGCTGCCTGCTTTCAGGTGCTGACGAATGCAATCGAGGATGAACCATCGACCGGATTCCCCGGCCGGCAGCGTGTGAGGCTCGCGCAGGTAGTCGGGCAGTTCGCGCAGCGGCGTGAGCGACTCTTCCGCCAGCGCGCAGAACACCGCCGCATCCTGCGCAGACAGACGTCCGAAGGCCAGAGCGCGACGGGTCGTGGGGTTGAGCACGCCGTTGGATTCGGCCAAATCCAGCGACCTTGAAAAGGCCGCCCAGGATCGCGGTGTGGAAAACGGCGAAGGCTCATCCGGCACCGGCCTGACCAGTGACTCGGGCATCGACGCCACGAATCGCCTGACATCCGCCCGGACACCATGGGTCGCGGCCCATTGCAACCACTCATCGGTGTCGACCCGGATGTTCAGCACGGTGACCCGGTTGAGCAGCGCCGAACTCATCGACCTGACCAGTGCCCGGTCCTGGATGCGATTGCCTGCAGCGACCACCCAGGTGCCGCGTGGCAGGGCGAATTCGCCGATTCGCCGCTCGAGCAGCAAGGAGTAGAAGGCTTTCTGAACGTCCGGTGCGCAGGCCGGCAATTCGTCCAGGAACAGGCAGAAGGGCTCGGCATTTTCGGGCAGCAGGGTGCGCGGAGGGCAGAACACCGAGCGCTCGCCGACGATGCGCGGCACGCCGCTGACATCTTCGGGGGCGATTTGAGTCCCCAGCAGTGATCGGCACGGCAGACCCGCTTCGCGAGCCGCTTCGAAGACGATGTCGGATTTGCCCACGCCCGGTGGTGCCAGCAGCAGGAAGCTCTGTTCGTGGGCCATCGCCTGGATCAGCTTTCTGGCCTGACGCAGGGTGATCGGTTGTTGGTGGCTCAGGCCGTCGCCGGAGAGGCCATTGGCATGCACATCGGCGATCAGGGACGCAGCATTCATCGATGACTCCAGGAGATGGGCCAGGCAGGCCAAGCGAGCAGTCTTCGACCGGGATTGAGAAGATGCAATGGTTACGAAATGGTTCCATAATGGAACCATTCCTCCTGCGCTCTGATGAGCGGAAATGACCCGATGCCAACCCTGTCGATCAAGGACGTTCCAGAGCCGGTCGCGCAAGCCCTGCGTGAAAAGGCCCGACTCAATCACCGCTCCTTGCAGGGCGAGCTGATGGCGATGGTGATGCAGGCGGTTCAGCCCGGGCAGCAGGCTGCAGGCCACGGCCTGGACGCTGGCTATGCGGTCGGCATGGCCGCTCGACCCGCCAGCGGCTTGAAGTCGATCGAGCAGATCGCCCGCGAGCGACTGGGCGGGCGCAGCCGAGTCGATCGCAGTGCGCCGCGCTCGGGCGCGCGCATCCGCTCGGATCGCGACACACGATGACCCGATCGCTCTTTCGTGCCGAGCCGGGCGCGTCGCTGCGGATGCGCGCGCCGATCGTGGTTGACAGCGGCGTGCTGGCAGCCGTCCTTTTTGATGAACCCGAATGCAGCACGGCGCTGCGCCAGATGGCGGGCATGACCTTGTATGCCCCGCAGCTGATCGACTACGAACTGGCCAGTGTCGCGCTGGACAAGGCGCGGGCCGGGCTGGGCGAAATCGCAGCACAAGGTCTGGCCGACCTGAAAGTGCTGGCGATTGAGCGGGTGCGGGTCGAACCGATTGCCCAGACGACCCTCGCCATGAGCTTTCGGCTGAGCAGCTTCGATGCGGCCTATCTGTGGCTGGCCGCCGAGCTCAAGGCACCGCTGGTGACCTTCGATCCGAAGCTTGCCAAGGCGGCCCGCAAGCACCTGTTTTCAGGTGACTGACCCCTGCATCAGGGGCGATGGAACGCTCAGGAGGCCTTGAGCCGTTCGTTCTGCGGAAACATGTTGCGCCGCGCGTCGTCGTCCATCTCGGCCTTGAAGACGTGGGCGGTTCGCAGGGTCTCGACGCGTTTGGCAGCCGGGCGGGCATTGATTTCGTCAAGCAGGCGCTTGATGTGCGGGTAATGCGCCCAGGGGTTGTCCATGCCCAGCACATACGGCACCATCCGCGCCCAGCCCCACAGCGCCATGTCGACGATGCTGTAGTCCTTGCCGAGCATGTAGTGATGCTGGGCCAGGCGGTTGTCGATGATCGTCCAGTGCCGGTGGGCCTCGAAGTCGTAGCGGTTGAGCGCGTATTCCTTCGGCTCCGGGGCGGCATGGCGAAAATGCACCGATTGCCCTGAATACGGGCCGATGCCGGAGGCCACGAACATAAGCCACTCGAGCATCTCGCCACGGGCGGCTGAGCTCAGGTCGGTGGGTACGAAGCGACCGGCACGGTCAGCCAGAAAGAGCAGGATTGCATTACTGTCGAAGACCACGGTGCCGTTTTCATCGATCACCGGGACCTTGGCGTTCGGGTTCAGCTTGGTGAAGGCTGCGGTGTGCTGGTCGCCTTTGCGGGTGTCCACCGGGATCGGTTCGTAGGACAGGCCGAGTTCCTCGAGCAGCAGGGCCACCTTCATCGGATTGGGCGCGGCGTTGTAGTAGAACTTCAGCATGGGGCGTCTCGCTCGGTGGGAAAGTGTCGGGATGCGGCCGGTCAAGGTGAGTGTCGCACACAGTGCGTCAACCCGGGCATCCCGCCATCGGGCAGCCGCGTGCGCGTCAAACGCTTCGGATCGGCTTGAGCGGGCCGTCGAAGCGCTCGGTCAGGGGCGCGTGCTCGAGCGGTGCAAAGTCGATCGGCTGCTCGGGCACTTCGATCTCGGGCACCTTGTCGAGCAGGTGCCGGATCAGGGTCAGTCGCCCGCGGCGCTGATCGTTGAAATCGACCAGCGTCCAGGGTGCGTGCCGGGTGTGGGTCGCTTCGAGCATGGCGTCGCGGGCCTTGCCGTATTCGCGGTATTTCTCGCGGGCCTTGAGGTCGATCGGCGAAAGCTTCCAGCGCTTGAGCGGGTCATCGAGCCGCTCACGAAAGCGGATTTCCTGCTGGGCCTGATCGACGGTCAGCCAGTACTTGAGCAGGACGATGCCGTCATCGACCAGCAGTTTTTCGAAAACTGGCGCCTGCTTCAGAAAGCGCTTGTACTCGGCATCGGTGCAATAGCCCATCACTTTCTCGACACCGGCGCGGTTGTACCAGCTGCGGTCGAGCAGGGCGATCTGGCCGGCCGAAGGCAAGTGGGCGATGTAACGCTGGAAGTACCACTGCGTGCGTTCGTCTTCACTGGGCTTGGGCAGTGCAACGATATGGGCCTGCCGCGGGTTCAGGGCCGATGCAATCGCGTTGATCACACCGCCCTTGCCCGCTGTGTCGCGGCCTTCGAAGATGATGACCACCCGTCGACCTTGCCGCTGCACCCAGCGTGCGACCCGATTGAGTTCGAGTTCCATCGGCTCGACGGCCGACTCATAGTCCTGGCGGTTCATCGCGCCGGTTGTTTTTGCTTTGGCCATGGTGTCTCCGGTGTTGCCCGCTGTGAAGCCGGGCGATCGTGATGGTGAGGGGCCTTTTGATTGTGGCATCCTCGAGCGCTTGTTTACATGCCTCAGCGCTCATCAGCTCATGCCATCTTTTGTCGAACTCCTCGAGGGTGCTTTCGAACCACTGGGCGAATCGCCCGAGACCGGTCAGCGTTTCACGATGGCCATGACCGATGACTGGCAACAGGGCCGGGTG
>CAIXXI010000352.1 GCA_903923345.1 uncultured Burkholderiales bacterium
ATCAAGGGGCGCTGGGCGCAACGCTACTACGGTGGCGCGGGCGATCTCACCGTCCTGCACCGTGCAGCCAATTGGAGCTTTTCGCTCAACTACGGCAAAGGCATCACCGACGGCAATCTCTCGAACCTGGGCGGCCTGTATCCCGGAGCACTCGGCGCAGGTGGCCTGAGCTCGAGCAGCCTGGGCAGCCTGTTCACCCCAATCGGGGCGGGCAACAGTGCAATCGCCACCAACCCGATTGCCCAGGGTCTGGCCAACCGCAACCTGCTGTTCGGCGGCTCGGGGCTGTCGAATTTGGGCAGCCTCAGCAGCCTGCAGGGCTCGACTCTGGGCCTGATCAATGGCCTGAACACAGCGACCATCGTGTTCTACGACGCCTTGTCGGCCAATGTGTCCTTTCTGGGCGCACGCAGCGGTGCCACCGCGCAGGTGTTCGTGAACAACCGCAAGACCGCAGTGCCCTATGTCACCGGGGTGTATGACGACCTTGATCAGAAGGGCTTTTCGCTGGCCGGTACGTTCCGGATGGATCCGGTGCAGTCGCTCAATGCCCTGCTGCGCTACACGGTCTCGGATTCGAATTCACGCAATCAGCACGCGAACCTCACCAGCCTGGTCGGCACCTATGACTGGCGTGTCACGCCGCGGGCAACGGTTTCATTTGGTGCGCGCGCGCAGACCCAGTCCGGCTCCGGCACCTCGGTCGATTACAACGAGTTTGCGGTGTTCGTCTCCGCCGACTACCGATTCCAGCCCTATCTTGATTGAGAGCAGGTCATGTACGAAAGCCATTTCGGCCTGAGTGCCAAACCCTTCCAGCTCAACCCTGACCCGGACTTCTTCTTCGGAAGCCGTGGCCACAAGCGGGCGATGGCCTATCTGGAGTACGGGCTGCACCAGGGTGAGGGCTTCATCGTCATCACAGGCGAGGTCGGTGCGGGCAAGACGACCCTGTTGCGGGGCTTGCTGCGCCGCATCCAGGGCGATTCGATCGTGCCGGTGCAAATCGTCAGCACGCAGGTCGATTCAGACGACCTGTTGCGCCTGGTTGCCTCGGCCTTCGGCCTGCGCTCTGAAGGCGAAGACAAAGCCACCCTGCTCACCCGCTTGCAGCAGCATTTCGAGGGGCTGCACGAGGAAGGTCGCAGGGCGCTCTTGATCGTCGATGAAGCGCAGAACCTGTCGCCGCGTGCGGTTGAAGAACTGCGCATGCTGTCGAACTTTCAGGTCGGCACCCGTTCGCTGGTGCAAAGCTTCCTGGTCGGTCAACCGGAATTTCGCGGCATCATGCAGCGCCCCGAGATGCGCCAGCTCAAGCAACGGGTGATCGCTTCGTATCACCTGGGGCCGCTGGATGCAGAAGAGACCCAGTTCTACATCGAGCATCGCTTGAAGCATGTGGGCTGGAGCGGCAATCCTGCTTTTGATGCGGCTGCCTTTACACAGATTCACACAGCAACCGATGGCGTGCCGCGTCGGATCAACACGCTGTGCGATCGCCTGTTGCTGGCGGCGTATCTGGGTAACAAGGCGAGCATCAGCAAGGAAGAGGTGGAGTCGGTTGCAGCCGAGATGGAAGTTGAGCTGGGCATCGACAAGAACGCAGCACCCGTGCTGGCCGAGGTGCGCCCCTTGCATCGCCAGATCGCTGCGATGTCTGGCGAGCAGGGATTAGGTTCAGTCATGTCTTCGGGCTCGAACGCCGGCTCACAGACACCCGAGGAGCGTATCGCTGCACTGGAAGAGCGCATCGAGATGCTCGAGGCTTCGAGCGGCATGATGTTCAACCTGATCCGCAAAGTGCTGCGCATCCTGCGAGTGGGCGGTGCCACAAGCGGCACGTTTGCGAACATCAATGAGTCGACTGGAACATGAGTGCAATCGTCAACGCCTTCTCGATCGATGTAGAAGACTGGTTTCAGGTCGCGGCGTTTGCGCCCTACATTGATCGCAAGGATTGGGATTCACTTGAGTGCCGGGTCGAGCGCAATGTAGACCTTCTGCTGCAAACACTCGACAAGCATGGTGTGAAGGCGACGTTTTTTACTCTGGGCTGGATTGCACAACGCTACCCAGCCTTGATCAAACGCATCGTTGCCGGTGGGCATGAGTTGGCCAGCCATGGTTATGGCCATCACATGATTCATGAGCTGGGCGAGCAGCTGTTTCGCGAAGACGTGGTGCG